>JARROG010000101.1:0-6723 GCA_037384185.1 Anaerolineales bacterium
GGCGAATCGGATGTGCTCGATTTCTTGTCTCCGCTGTCCGCAGCCTGCTTGCTGGATCCTAACAACCTGCTCTGCACCGGCGAGTTTGGGGAGGCTGTATCCGAAGAGGATATTCAGACCCTGTCTGCAGATCTCCCTGTGACAGTGATGACAGCGGCTTGTGCCCTGGATCCTGATAATCCACTCTGTGCGGGAGATTTCGCAAGAGGCGATTATTACGGAGACGGTGTCGTCTACAGTAAATGTGCTGAGGATGCCAGCTGGCCTACGGTGATCAGCACATATGGCGATGCGGCGGATCTGCTCAGCTATCTGGTGAGTGCAGGCCCATCCCTTGCGCCCGAGGCTCTTCCACCCAGCTGCCAGGATATCCTCACAAAAGCAGGCTCTGCCTTCGAAACAGGCCTGGCTGGCGTGCTTTCCGATGTGATCTTCAGCGGAGCCAGCAACAGCTGCATCTTTCAGTCATCGTACCTGCGGTCCTGGTTTGATCCCAGTCCTCTGGAAGGGAAACTGGGTTTGCATCCCAGAAAACTGACTCTGGGATGTCTGGGAGGCGAACCGATAGCAGAATATAGATCCCGAGCCGATCGAAAAGCCGGTATTTGATGCTATCATTAACTCAGGATAAATGGATGATTCCAGGAGGTCTCCAAGATGAGCGAGAAAGGGAAAAAGGACAAGGGTCAGCGGGAAACCAAGAAGAAGCCCAAGATGACCATCAAAGAGAAGCGCCGCGAGAAGAAGCAAAAACAAGGCCAGGACTCAAAACCCTATTGATCGCGCTCCAGAATGCTGGTGAAAACCCCAAAAACCGCCTGCAAACTGCAGGCGGTTTCTAGTATTAACCAAGGCGGATTTATTACCTACACTAATTACCCTGCAGCCCCTGATTGAGATCCGGTGCTGCTTCCGGAGCATTGTCAAGGTCGATCAGCTTACAGGGAACGCGAAGGAACGCCTCATCAGCGATCTCCAGGATATCCTGGTGAATCCCGTCTTTAGTCAACCAGGCGCAGGCCGGGGTATCATAGACTACGGCCATCCAGGAGATCAGGTCGAGATAGAGCGGTTGATTGACGGTGCTGGAAGCCGAGCTGCTTAGCTGCCAGCTCTCTCCCGGCAAGATAGGGCGAGTTTTCTGCCAGCCAAACTCATAATCGTTGGGAGGCGGATTATCCCCATAATAGAAATGATCATTGTAGATCAGGATCAGGGGCAGGTCGCTGTGATTGGTCACTTGATAGGTATAGTCACAATTGATCCCACCGGGTGTGCCGTCACTCTGCTCCCAGGGGTCCTCGCTGAAGCTGAACAGGGTGACATCTACCTGATTTAAGCCATTGCAGCTGCTGGCGTCCCCCCGCCCGGATCTAGCTGGATTCTCAGGACGGGTGGCAATGCAGGCAAGACTGGTCAGGAGCAGCAAGCCAGCTGCCGCAAGATAAATTTGGGTTCTTCGTTTGGATTTCATAGGAAGTATTGGCAGAGATTGTTGGGAAATTTCGATGAATAAGGTTTTCTGTCAATTTATGACCGCGGGACGACGCCTTAAGCCCCGATCACATTCCCCAGCATCCGCATCAGCGCCGACCCCAACAAACTCATCAGGCAGCCGCCGATCAGGGCCAGGACCAGCGGGGGAACGATCAGGCCTGCGATGGTCTGCCCCGTGGAGAGGTTGTGGACCGCTTTCATGCCCCGCACCATGATCACGATACTGAAAATTGACAGCCCGAATCCCGCCAGACCGGCAATGCAGTTCAAACCGGGTATCAGCGCTGGTAAGGAAAGACCCAGACTCAGCACGGTCAGCGGCACGATGATCATGGCCAGGATGTAGCTGTGCTGTTTAAAGGTTCCCAGGCCGCCAAAGATCCGCATTCCCAGGTACTGGATCCCGGCTCCGAAAAAGAATGACAGCGGGGTCAGGAAGATCATGCTGAGCAGGATACCCAGCAAAAAAGGACTCAAGTCCGGCATTTGTCCGCCCAGCTGCTCACTCAGCATAGAGCTCAGCTGCTGCAGCTGCCCGAAGCTGGAGATCAGGAAGGTCAGCATACTGGCAATCATGTAGACCAGGACTGAGATCAGGGTATCCTCGGTATTTGCCTGGCTAACGATCCGCCGGAAGAAATCCTCTGTCATCCGGAAAAAGCGCAGCCAGATCTGGACCAGGGGAACATCATTGCCAGAAGCGACCTCAGCAGGGGCATCTTTGCCCGCAGGAGGCGGTGTCCCTTCATCTTCTTTTGCTGGGTGTTTGGCTTTCGCTTTGGACGGGTTGAGCAGCTCCAGGCGCTGCTCGGGATCTTTCAGGATGCGAATGGCTGTGTCCGGGTTGAGGCCGGTCAATTCCCCAGCTACACTGCGGGTGAAGGTGTCTTCCGCCAGATAGGGGTTGATGTCCAGGCCCTGCACGAAGGACTTCAGCCCTTTTTGAGTCTGGCCTTTCATATGATAGGCCAGAGCGCGCTGGACCTTGCTCTCGGCAATTGAGCGATTGCTCTGGGAGATTTTACTCTTTGTCTTTTCCTGCGGCGCTTCTGAATCTGAAGGTTTTTTACTCAGATCTGGTTGTCTGTCTTGCTGGCGAGCAGGTTGTGGCGTTCTTTCTGGTACCTGCGCCGTTCGCTTCTCAGGAGCAGAGCCGCTTTGAGGAGCAGCGCTGGAAGTCGTAGTAAAGAGGTGACGGGCGGCTTTTTTCGCGTATTCCTTGACCTTTGGATCGGGATCGTTCTCAACGATCTCTTTCAAGTAAACCAGGTTGTTTTGATCCCCGGAGAGCGCCAGGGCCTTGATGGCCTCAGCTCGCTCCCTGGGATCTTCACTTTGTAGTTGTTCTCTCCAATCCTTAGCCACGCTGATCTCCTGAACTTGATCTCTGCCTGCTTCCTTCCGGTTGAAATGGATTATAGATAATAATCCATTTTCGTACCATCAAATATCTTAACAATCTTGACAAGTCTGGCAGTTTCCACTGCTGTACGCAAGCTTATCGAGGCAGATCTGCCCGATTGACCGGTATGTACTTACATTTATGGAGCATTGCGATCTGTCTGCAAAGCTGTATTTCTGATTATACATGGTTCCTGCCCAGCTGCAGGTCCTGAATGCAAACAAACCCCCTGGTATTGGCGGTTTGATTGACTGATTTATGTTTTCTTGCTTCGAGGCCACTATTGAGAGATCTGGAAATTACGGATCAGCCAGTCAATTTGCTCTTGATCTGCATCCAATGCATAGCTGAAACGCACTAAATAGCTCAGTCCATTGTTGAAGTAACGCACTTCCCGGATTTGGCCGTCCGCGGTGCTGGGTTCTGTGAAGATAAAATCCTGCCCGCTGATACCGGAGATCATGATCGGTGTCCTGCTGATCACTTGAGCCATATTCGGTTCCAAAAGAGCGGAGTCATCCTCCAGAACTGCGATATTCAGGTTCACACCGCTGCTGTAGTAGATATTCGAATGCGGTCCGTCACTGTCCTCTATCATAATTTCTGCGTCAGGTGAGGAAGCCTCGAGGTCTGAGAGCCGAATACCGGCCGGAGGATTGAAGGTATACTCCCAACCATCGGGAATGTACATCTGGTAATAACCGTTGGGTTCGCTGATCAGCTGGACCTGGCTGGCATCGGTCAGGCTTCCCGGGGTATATTCCAGGGTGTTGATGATCTGGTCTGCCAGGGCTTTGTTCTCTTCAGTGGGGTCACTGACTGCGATCGAAAGTACTCGTCCGTCCAGCAGGAAGTGGTACACGAAACGATTCCTCTCCCCGGTGAACTGGCTGTCGATTCCTGCCAGGCCGTTAACATTGATCTCCTGAGCGTAGGCGTACATATCCGAGTTCAAGACATCGTTTTTATACTCATCCCAGGTAGTTGGCGGCAGGTCGTACTGCAGATGGCCGTACATCTGGAAGTAGTTCTCGGTTGGAGCGCCGTTTGGGCCATAACTCTGGATGTAAAACAGATAGCTCTGCAGCTTGCTGGGATCATCCAGATTCACGATGGGATCCTTGATGACTACCAGTTCCTCCGGGACTTCAAGTGAGATGCCCAGCTGATCAAAGCTGATCCGTCCAGAATTTACTACAGCAGGTTCCGCAGCCGGTTCACTGGTTGGTTCTTCGCTGGGAGGCAGAGGAACGGAAGTCTCAGTCGCTGGAGCTGCTGGCGCTGGCGTCTGGACCGCCGAGGGAGCACAGGAAGCCAGGACCAGCCCCAATAGGGCGATAGAGACTATCAGGATAAACCTCTTTTTTGTCATGTAATTCTCCTAATCCTTCAAATAAGTGTTGAAGACAGAGTTAATGGACGCTAAAGCTGGTTTTTTTGTTCCCGATCTGTTTTCTCAGCTTTGGTTCAGGTCAATTTCCGGGATGGGTTTGAATAGACTTTGATCCATTTCGGAGATCCTCTTTGGGCCCAACCGGCGGAGTTCCTCTTCCACTCTCCTCGTGTCCCCCCGCAAGCGGTCGAGATCAACCCCCAGCAGGGTGCTTCCCAATGGATCCAGGTTGCGGTGACCGCGCTGGAACATTTTCAGCGCGCCGCGGAAGTTGTTCCGTGTAATCTGATAATATGCCAAACCAATCTGGAGCAAGCCCTGATAGAGATCCCGTTCAGGGGAGGGAGTCTCCATCCAGGCTTGCTCCAGAAGTTCGTGAGCCGCGTGGTATTCACCGTGGTTAAAGAGATTAACCCCTCGGCGTGCCTTTGGATACAGCGGATCAGTTATCCAATGTGAATTCACTGGTGAATGATAAACCTGGTCTCAGAGTGGCCAGCACTGAACAGTATTTTTCCTCAGAAAGCTGCATGGCCCGCTTGATCTTATCCGGGTCGACATCGCCCTGGATGATGTAATTGAAGTGCAAAGATACATAAGGATAGGGAGATTCCTGACTTTGCTCCGCCTGGATGTCGACTTTCAATCCTTCCAGCGGCTGTTTTGCCTTTTCAAGGATCTGGACCACATCGTAGGCTGAGCAGGAGGCTGCGGAGAGCAGCAGCAGATCTGAGGGGTTGACTGCTTTGGCTTCCGGGTCACTTTCCTTGTCGTAGCCGATTGCGAGAGAGACTCCCAGATGATCAGTGCCTACAAACATGCGAGAGCGGAGCCATTCCAGCTTGACTTCTTTGGTGTTGGTTTCCATATTCGTTTCCTTTGGTTGTAAAATTTCGCAAACTCAGCCCCTATTATATACTGCTGTCCTGCCTGGAAGATAAGAAGAGTGTATAAAGAATATTAATAGACACTTCGTCTCGTAAGAAACCTGGTACCACTTTGAGGGTATACTCCATAGAGAGGATATATGAGCAAAAAAGACTCTTATAAAGCATGGCAGAAAGAGATTTTAGAGCCTGCCCTGGAAAAGTTTCCGGAGCGGAAAGCCGGCTTCAGCACTGGCTCAGGCATCCCGCTTCCCCGGGTTGCTCTGCCTGATGAAGATGCGGACTATCTTGAAAATCTGGGCTTTCCTGGGGAAATACCCTTCACCCGGGGCGTTTATCCTACCATGCACCGGGGACGGTTGTGGACGATGCGCCAGTATGCCGGCTTTGCGAGCGCCGAAGAGTCCAATCGGCGTTTCCGCTACCTGCTGGAGCAGGGTCAGACCGGACTCTCAGTGGCCTTTGATTTGCCTACCCAGATTGGTTATGATTCCGATCACCCCCTGGCCGCTGGTGAGGTGGGACGGGTTGGCGTTCCCATCTCCTCCTTGCGGGATATGGAAATTCTATTCTCAGATATCCCCCTCGATAAAGTATCTACCAGTATGACCATCAATGCGCCGGCAGCCATCCTGCTGGCGATGTATATCGCTCTGGCTAAAAAAAGCGGAGTAGATCCGAAAACACTGCGGGGAACCATCCAGAATGACATCCTCAAGGAATATATCGCTCGGGGCACCTATATCTTCCCACCCCGGCCTTCCATGCGGCTGATCACCGACACCTTCCGCTACTGCCAGGCAGAAGTTCCGCGCTGGAATACGATCAGCATATCCGGCTATCACATCCGGGAAGCGGGTTCGACCGCCGTCCAGGAAGTGGCTTTCACGCTGGCGAACGGGATTGCCTATGTGGAAGCTGCTCTCCAGGCGGGACTGGATGTGGATGGTTTTGGAAAGCGGCTGTCTTTTTTCTTCAACGCTCACAACGATTTCCTGGAGGAGATCGCCAAGTTCAGGGCTGCCAGGAGATTATGGGCTTCGATCATGAGTGAGCGCTTTGGCGCGACCGCGCCTGATGCCCTGAAGCTTCGTTTCCATACCCAGACAGCCGGCTCAACGCTGACGGCACAGCAGCCGCATAATAATGTGGTTCGGGTCGCTCTCCAGGCTTTGGCGGCTGTGTTGGGAGGGACGCAATCTCTACATACCAACAGCATGGATGAAGCCCTCAGTTTGCCCAGCCAGGAGGCGGTCCAGATCGCACTGCGCACCCAGCAAATATTGGCGGAGGAATCCGGCGTGGCCAATACGGTCGATCCCCTGGGAGGATCCTACCTGGTTGAAGAACTCACGGATCAAATTGAAGCCCGGGCCAGAAACTACCTGGCAGAGATTGACCGCCGGGGTGGAGCGCTGGCGTCCATTGAGAGCGGCTATATTCAAGGAGAGATCCAGGAATCCGCCTACCGGCAGCAGCTGGAGTTGGAGAGGGGTGAGATCCGCCAGGTTGGTGTGAACCTCTATCAGATGGAAGAGGAGCTC
>JARROG010000102.1:0-6794 GCA_037384185.1 Anaerolineales bacterium
ATCTAGCTGTTAGCGAAAAGGAGCTGGAAGTGGCATATTCTCCCTTCGATAGGCTGTTGGGATATTTCTCACTTGACAGTGGAATCGATTTAGGCACAGCAAACACCCTGGTGCACGTCAAAGGCAAAGGAATTGTCATCCAAGAGCCTTCCTGGGTAGCCATCCATAAACGTACTCGAGAACCCATTGCCATTGGCGCGGCGGCCAAGGAAATGATTGGCCGCACACCAGCAGATATCATCACCATACGCCCCTTGAGGGACGGCGTGATTTCTGAGTTTGAGATCACCCAGGCAATGCTGGAATATTTCATCGCCAAAGCCCACCAGCAGAGCATCGTCCCCGTCCCAAGACCCCGGGTTGTGATCGGCATCCCTGCCGGCGTTACTGAGGTCGAAAAACGGGCTGTCTATGACGCTTCCATGGCCGCTGGGGCCCGCAGTACGTACCTGATCGAAGAACCGGTAGCTGCAGCCCTGGGCGCAGGACTTCCGATTGACGAAGTTGGAGGCAGCATGATCGTCGATATTGGCGGCGGAACTTCGGAGGTCGCCATCATGTCCATGGCAGGTGTGGTATCCTCCCGCTCACTGCGCGTAGCTGGAGATGAACTGGACGAGGATATCATCCAGTACATCCGCAATAAATACAACATTCTCATCGGTCAGCGCCAATCTGAGGATGCCAAGATCGCCCTGGGATCAGCTTTCCCGCTCCCTGAAGAGAAAACCATGACTTTGCGAGGCAGGAACCTGGTTACAGGGCTGCCCGACTCGATCGAGATCTCATCCATTGAACTGCGAGACGCCACATCAGACTCTGTCCAGACTATTATCGATACGATACGGGATGCCCTGGATGAAACTCCACCGGAAATCCTGTCCGACCTGATGGATAACGGGGTTTGCCTGGCTGGCGGCGGTTCCCTGCTGCAGGGGCTGGATAAACGCCTGACCGAAGAACTGCAGATCAACACCTGGTTGGCAGAAGACCCCATCAGTTGTGTAGCCAGAGGCGCTGGAGTCGCCCTGGAAAACATGGAAAAATGGAACGGTCTCTTTGTCGGACTGGAGCGCAAAAGCGCGCCCCGAGAATAAGCCAGGCAATAAGGCAGACACCCGCTTTCTCCCCGCATGTCAACTTCATCTAAGCTAAAACAGATGCACCAACCGGGGGCAGCGATTGTACCCTCCTAACCTCTATGAATATTAAGTTCCCCAAGTCCTACCGCACTATTGCAATCAGCCTGGCAGCCATCGGCATTCTGGCGCTGGCGCTCAGCGGAACTTTCACCACCATATCGCGCTGGGTGACCAAACCGCTGACCGCGGTACAAACCTGGGTATCAAACCAATACTTTGGGGTGGAAACCTTTCTGACAGCCTCCCAGGACATTCAGGAAGTTCGTCAGCAGAACACCGAATTGGAAGCTGAGAACGCCCGCATGCAAGCTCAGATCGTTGAGCTCCAGCAGCAGCTGGTTGAATTCAAGATCCTCTCGGCACTGCTGGAGTTTGCCCGGGCCAACCCGGAACACCAATACCTGGGCGCCTCAGTGATCGGCCGCGATCCCAGTCCATTCCTGAACTACATCATCATAAACCGGGGCTCGGATGACGGGTTGAGGCGGGGTATGCCGGTGGTGACCCAAAACGGACTGGCTGGCAGAGTAGTCCAGGTTACTGCCAGCGGCGCCCGGGTGAGCTTGATCACCGACCCTGCCACCCGCATCAACGTTCGCATTGAACCTTCCCGCAGCGCTGGCGTTCTGTCTGGAACCATCACAGGGGATATTACCCTGGAACAGATCCCCCAGGATGCGGATGTCCAACCTGGTAACCTGATCCTGACCTCCGGATTGGGCGGCACCTACCCTTCGAATATTATCGTTGGCCAGGTCACCAGCGTGCGGAGCCGGGAAAACGCTCTCTTCCAGAGTGCCTCCGTTCAGCCTGTAACCGACTTTACTGATCTGTCCATTGTGCTGGTCATCACGAATTTTGAACCAGTGGACCTCAGCCCCCTGCTTCCCGAATCACCCACCCCATAAGGACTCAACCGCTGCCTATGTCTGTTTTGTTTAGTATACCCATTCTAGGTTTGGTCGCAGTCCTGCAGTCTGCGGTCGTCAGCCGGCTGCCGCTCAACAGCGGCACGGCGGACCTGATGCTGGTACTGCTGGTATCGATTGCCCTCCAAAAGGGGGTGAGAGAAACCTGGCAGTGGAGCATTGTGGGTGGGCTGCTGACGGATTCCATCTCAGGCCTGCCGTTCGGGATCTTTACCTTCAGCTACCTGCTGGCTACAGGGCTGGCTGTAGCGCTGCGGGAACGGATCTGGCAGTTCTCCTTCTTGATGCAGTTGCTGGTAGTGCTGGTCGGGACGGTTGTCTCTCACGGCCTGGCCTATCTGGTAACTTTCTTTGAGGGAGCAAACCTGGTTTTCGCCAGCGTGCTGCAGGTGATCACCCTTCCCAGTATCATTCTCAATTTCATGCTCTCAGTACCCATTTTCATCCTTACCCGTGATGTGTTAGAGTACTTTATCCCCCAGGAAAACAATGCTTAATGCACCAGTTTCTTCTCACAACAAAATTCATAAAGGCAGAATCCTCTCCTTCGCGGCAGTAATTGGTTTGGTCTTTCTGGCCTTCATTTTCCGTTTGTTCTCGATCCAGATTCTAAATGGCGATGCTTACGCTGCCCAGGCACTGGAAAACCGCCTGCGGGAGATCAGTTTGGCACCGCCCCGAGGTGTGATATTTGACCGCAATGGCATCGTCCTGGCCCGCAATGTGGCTTCCTACAATGTAGTTGTCACTGCTGCTAACCTGCCTGATGATGAAGGATCCATTCAGAACATCATCCGCTCCCTGTCAGCATACATCGATGTGCCGATTTCCCGGAGCGAGATCACACCTGAAAATCCTTTCGTACCCTGTGTTTCGGACCACGGAATCAGCCAGATCATCCTTTATGGTGAACAGAGTGCCCCCTACCGGGCAGTGAAAATTGCCTGCAATATCCCGGAAGACCAGGCGCGAATCATCCAGGAAAAGACCGTGGACTGGCCGGGGATCTCCCTGGAGATCGAGACCATCCGGGATTATCCCACCGGTTCCCTGACAGCCAGTGTGATCGGTTTCCTCGGGCCAATCTCCAGCGTGGAGGAAGAATATTACACGGACCGGGGTTTTGTGACCAATCGGGACAAGATCGGCTATGCAGGATTGGAACGTTATTTTGAATCGATCCTTTCTGGCAAACCAGGCAAGCGGGTAGTGGAAGTGGACGTCGGCGGCCAGATCATTCGGGACGCCGTACCGGTCATCCCAGCCATTCCGGGACAGAATTTATACACGACCATTGATACCCGACTTCAGCAGGCCGCAGAATCGATCCTGCTGGATGAATTGGGTGACTGGAACGCCTATTTTGGTGAACTGCGCATCACCAGCGGGGCAGTGGTTGCCATGAACCCAAAGACCGGGGAAATCCTGGCCATGGTCTCCTACCCCACCTATGAGAACAACCGCATGGCCCGCATCATCCCGGCCTATTACTATCAGCAGCTCAACGCTGATGTTCGCAATCCGCTGCTAAACCAGGCAGTCGGTGCAGAGCTGCCGGCCGGATCGGTGTTCAAAATCAGCACTGCCCTGGGCGCGCTTAACGAGGGCGTGGTCACTCCCGAACAGGTGATCACCACACCTCCTGAGATCCAGCTGGCAAACAAATATACACCCAATGACCCCGGCAACAGCAAGACCTACGTAGACTGGAACGAGAACGGATTTGGCAAACTGGACTTCATCGGGGGACTTTCCAATTCCAGCAACGTTTATTTCTACCAGCTGGGCGGCGGGGATGCCGAAGAGCTGGGCACCGGGGTGCCCAATGAGGTTCCCCAGGGATTGGGCATCTGCCGGCTGGGCACCTATGCCAGGGCTCTGGGCTACGGAGATTATCTGGGAATCGACTTACCCGACGAAGCGGACGGCATCATTCCTGATCCGAAATGGAAGCGTATTGCTCACGGGGAGAACTGGTCCACTGGAGACACCTACATCACCAGCGTGGGCCAGGGGTTCGTAACCGCTACCCCGCTGCAAATCCTGTCCTCGGCAGCTACAATTGCCAATGACGGCAAATTGGTCCAGCCGACCATCATATCCACCATCGCCGACGCGGAAGGGGAAACGGTGGTTCCTTTCGAGCCAGTTGTGAAATGGGACATCACCACGGACCCGGTGATTGATGTCTATTCCGATCCCACCAGCGCCGGGGGATGTGAGGCCAAACTGACCGGAGAAACGAAAACAGTCGAACCCTGGGTGATCGATAAGATCCAGGAAGGGATGCGGGCAGCGGTTACTCAAGGGACCCTCAAGGACGCGATGCAGAATATCGGTATCGCAGTGGCAGGGAAGACCGGCACCGCAGAATACTGCGATACTTTCGCCAATGATAAAGGGCTGTGCATCCCGGGCTCCTGGCCCTCCCATGCCTGGACGATTGCCTACGCCCCCTTTGACAACCCTGAGATCGCTGTAGTAGCTTTCGCGTACAACGGCGGTGAGGGTGCCAGCGTAGCCGGTCCGATCGTCCGCCGCACCTTAGAGGCCTACTTCGAGCTCAAGACCATCGACACCCTGACAAACTAGCTCTCTGTTCTCATGCTATAATTTTAGGGATCGGTCAAAGCTGGAGTTTTGGCTATGGAAACAGCGAAAATCGAGGTCAAAGGCATCAAGAACGGCCTGCTAATCGAGTTGACTGAGGGGGATTGGCAGGAGTGTGAGGATCGCCTGCTGACCCATATCGATGAGAATCAATCCTTCTTCAAAGGAGCCAAATTGGTCCTGGACGTAGGAGCGCGCGATCTGAGATCTCCTCAGCTGTCCGCACTGCGGAACACTCTTTCCGATCGGGAGATCAAGCTTAAAGCGGTCCTCAGCAGCTCGGAGATCACAGAAAGGGCATCTCAGGACCTGGGCCTGGAGATCAAGTTCGACCAGTCTTCCCACCTTCCGGAGAAATCTCCCATCAACACCGAGCTGGATGGAGAAGAAGCTGTCTTCCTGCAGCGAACGCTGCGTTCAGGTCACAAAGTCAGCTATCACGGCCACATTATCGTGCTGGGAGACGTCAACCCGGGAGCGGAGCTGGTCGCTGGAGGCAACATCATCGTTTGGGGCCGGCTGCGGGGAGTGGTGCATGCCGGGGCCGGGGGTGATCCCCAGGCAGTTGTCTGCGCTTTGGATCTCGCCCCTACTCAACTGCGGATCGCAGACAAGATCAGCGTCTCTCCACCTCGCAAAGGGAAAACTCACCCGGAAATCGCCTACCTGGAAGGTGATCAGGTCTTGGCCCGGAATTGGAACAAGGAATAACACCAGGAGATAGGTAACCTCTATGAGCGCGAAAGTAATCACTATCACATCCGGAAAAGGCGGGGTTGGAAAAACAACCGCCACTGCAAATCTGGGCGCCGCCCTGGCCAGTACCGGGCAGCGGGTCGCCTGCATCGACGCCGACATCGGGCTGCGGAACCTGGATGTGGTCCTGGGATTGGAGAACCGCATTGTTTATGACCTGGTGGACGCGGTAGAAGGGCGCTGCCGGCTAAAACAGGCCATGATCAAGGATAAACATATCCCGGATCTATTCCTGATCCCATCTGCTCAAACCCGCGACAAGACTGCCGTTTCCCCTTCGGACATGATCCGCCTGTGTGACGAGCTCCGTCCTGATCTGGACTGGATCCTGATCGATTCCCCGGCTGGGATTGAGCGCGGCTTCAAGAATGCCATCGCCCCGGCAGACCAGGTGATCGTCATTACCAACCCGGAAGTATCCGCCGTCAGGGATGCCGACCGCATCATCGGCATCGTGGAAGCGGAGGAAAAAGGCGCTCCAAAGCTGTTGATCAACCGCCTCAATCCGGAGATGGTCCGCCAGAATAACATGCTTTCCGCAGACGATGTGGTCGATCTGCTGGCCATCCAACTGCTGGGCATTGTGCCGGAGGACAAGAACGTGATCATCAGCACCAACAAAGGAACTCCAATTGCCCTGGACGGGAAAAGCCCGGCAGGGCAGGCGTATCAGAACATCGCCCGCAGGATCATGGGAGAGGATGTACCCTTGATGGATCTGGACAAGGGCAGCGGATTATTCGGCCGGATTTCCAGCGTATTCGGATCAGGAGACTAATCGCATGGCAAACTTCATTCAAAAGATTTTTTCCCGCGAACCAAACAGCGCAGACAGAGCCAAGGACCGGCTCCGGCTGGTGTTGATCAATAACCGCACCGATCTCTCGGCGACCGGCATGGAAGCGCTCAAGGATGACCTGCTGGAAGTCCTTGAGTACAATTTCCTGGCGCCATTTTGATTTCTGGTTGCTCGGCGCCGTGGCCTTTCTGACCATTTTCGGCGTCACCATGATTCGCTCTGCGATTGCAGGCAATATCGAACTGGTGGAAGCCAACACAGTCCTCAACCAGATCATCTTCGCCGGTATCGGATTCGTGATCATGGTGATCGTTGCCATGATCGATTACCGCTATTGGGGTGCGATGAGCACGATCCTGTTCATCGGGACCTTCGGCGCTCTGGCCGTGCTCTATCTGGTGGGAGGCGCCCTGTTTGGTTCATCTCGCTGGTTCACCGTGGGGCCGATCCTGGTTCAGCCCTCTGAATTCGCCAAGATCACGATTATCCTGATCCTGGGCAATTTCTTTGCCCAGCACATCGAGGACATCAAGAATCCCCGGGTGGTTGTGCAGAGCC
>JARROG010000103.1:0-8967 GCA_037384185.1 Anaerolineales bacterium
CTCGAGATCGGCAAACACGCCGCTGACGCGATGGAGTTCAAGGCAACGCTCAACGTGACGGAACTGACGGGATCGGAAACCTTTGTGCATCTCGATCATCACGGCGAACGATGGGTTGGCCTGATCCATGGCGTTCACCACCTGAGCCTGGGCGAAGCGTTGAGCGTATGGCTCGATCCCCGCCATGTCTACATTTTCAGCGAGTGCTTCCAAGAAATTACCCATCAGCTCTTTGCAGAACTGGGCAGTCTTTTCCAGCAAAGCCAGTGCAAAATCAGGATTGACAGCTAAATTCAGAAGAAAGGTATCCATACCCTGCATCGCGAACGCACGTTCAAGTGGAAATAACAGCCAGGGAGTGGCCATAATGGCATATTGGTTTTCGGCGGCTAAAGCGGCTGCGGCTTGTTTGACATGGGCGATGCGGGTGGGGTCGCTCATATCTGGCCAGCCCTGGTATTCCTCCAGGTCCCGGATGGTGGTTGCTTCTTTCAAAGGATGAATACCGGGGAACCATTCTCCCGGTGAGATCTCCGTCTGACCGCTCCCCCAACTATCGATAAACGGTGAATGCTCCTCTCGCTGCTGGTTGCGCTGCAGCGTTTCAGCAGGATGAACATCCCGGACTCCCCGGACGTCACTTCTCAACCGCTGCATGGTTTGTTCATCGATCTTTGCTGTTCCGAGCTCAGGCCAGTGGTAAATATACTCATCAGGAGCCTCAATATTTTCCAGCTCCTTGATTCCCTGATAGGTTTTCATTTTAATTCCGGTGGCATTGCTAACACCAATAATGATCGGAACGCGGTCTGGCACTTTGTGTTCCAATACTGCCAGCACTCGCTCCCTGGAGGTCATCGTCATAGCATACTCCTTGTTTTTCAGCTACTGAAAAGTCCTGTTTAGTCTATCATATTTACTTCAGCAGGTTTCCAATCCAGGAAGACGGATCCCGGAATACATCAATAACAAATGATTTGATTCTTTACTGTTATCGCTCGTTTTTTTAGTATATAATACTTTGGTAACAATTGCATAATTCCACATTCTCGGTTTTATCTAACTTCTAAGGAGATCCATATGACAGAAGCTGCTCAATCAAAGACTTCTCTGAAGTCGATAGTCGAGTGGTTTGGGACTACTTTGGGGCAGATTATTGTGGCCGTTGTAGTTCCAATCATAACTGGTTATGTCATGATCAGAGGTTTCATCTTTCTGCGTGATGGCCAGGCCCCGAAATATGTCATTGCATTGGTTGCCATCCTTTGGGGAGTCGGCGGTGTCGCACTCCTTTATTACATCACTAACTGGCTAATTGAAAAACTGCCACCCAAGTGGATGTCCAGGCTGCAACCCTTCCTCTTCGTTGGGCCAGCCGTCGCCATCCTGGCCTGGTACCTGGCAATTCCTACGGTCAGGACCTTTATTTTTAGCCTCAAGGATCGAGCGGGGGAAAATTTTGTCGGTCTGTCCAACTACGTCGCAGTTTTCACGCAGCGAGTGATGCTGACAGCATTCAGGAACAACCTGCTCTGGATTGTTTTTGGCGCAACCTTCTCGGTCCTCTTCGGTCTGCTGGTTGCAGTCCTGGCTGACCGCAGCAAATTTGAAAAATTTGCCAAATCGATGATCTTCCTGCCTATGGCTATTTCCTTCGTGGGTGCAGGGGTGATCTGGAACTTCATTTACGAAGTGAAAGAAGCCAGTCAGCCCCAGATCGGTTTGCTGAATGCAATCTGGGTCGGTTTGGGCGGCCAACCTCAGGCCTGGACAGCCATGCTCCAGCCCTGGAACAACCTGTTCTTGATCATCATTGTTATCTGGCTCCAAACGGGCTATGCGATGGTCATCTTTTCTGCCGCCATCAAGGGCATACCTGATGAACTGCTCGAGGCTGCCCGCGTGGACGGTGCAACCGAAGTCCAGATATTCTTCAGGATCATGATCCCCTACATCATGGGCACGATCATAACGGTAGCTACTACTGTCATCATCTTCACACTGAAGATATTCGACGTGGTTATGGTCATGACAGGAGGCCAATTCGGCACCAATGTGATTGCTACGCAGTTCTATCGAGAGGCTTTCACCAATCAGAACAAGGGCTATGCATCGGCAATCGCCATTGTGCTGGTTGTCCTGGTCATTCCTGTGATGATCTACAACATGCGGCAATTTTCTGTAGAGGAGGCGTTCTAAATGAAATCAGCAAAACGTCAGGAATTATGGAGAGACCTGGTCATCAATGGTGTATTGCTGCTGCTGGTGATCCTGTGGACCATCCCAACCCTCGGCCTGCTGGTTTCCTCCTTCAGGACCCGACAGGAAATTCAAACATCTGGCTGGTGGAAGGTTCTGCCCCACAGAGAATGGGTTCAAGTTGATGAATACCCTATTCCAGAAGGTTTGAATACCGATGGTGTGATGACCATAGATGGCGTGCAGGGAACGTTTGATGAGTTCAGATCAGGGATCACCACGGAAGACGGCAGACAGATAATCTGGTCCGGTAATAAACGCCTGGGTACCATCAAGATCAATGAAAGAAAATTCGTATGGCTGCCAAAACTGACCTTATCCAACTACGGCCAGGTGCTGGCAGGGAAAACCTATACGATCATGACAGCTTCCGGAGAGACACGGACAGTGGAAGGTGACAATTTCATTGGGGCCTTCCTGAACAGCATCACGGTGGCTGTACCGGCGACGATCATCCCAATTCTAATCGCGGCATTTGCAGCTTACGGATTTGCCTGGATGAGATTCCCCGGCAGGAGAGTGCTGTTCATCGTGGTGGTAGCTCTGCTGGTAATCCCCCTGCAAATCGCACTGGTCCCAATCTTGAAAGACTATGTGCGTTTGAATCTCAATGGTACTTTCCTTGCCATTTGGCTGATTGTTTGCCAGTGATGCTCAGGGCCGAAATGGTTGGCTCGAGAGGTGCAGACTGGCATCTGCTCACAGCTGGGGCTTTCATGTCCATGGTCCTTCCACTGATCGTGTTCTTCAGCCTGCAGCGCTTCTTTGTGCGCGGCATGTTGGCTGGTTCTGTGAAAGGCTAAACCTTCCTTCCTGGACAGGAGTGGTTAGACTAAAATAAGGCCTGGGAGCAGTTATCTCCCAGGCCTTTGTTTGCTGGCTTGATAGCATCGCATGTCTGCTTGGTTGAAAAAATCAGATAGACGAACTAGAGGAAGAATATGCAATCTCGGATTTACCAATTTCCAGAGGATTTCATTTGGGGCGCTATCGCTTCTGCCTATCAAATTGAAGGCGCCTGGAACGAGGACGGCAAAGGAGAAAGTATTTGGGACCGCTTCTGCCGGCTTCCTGACAGAATCTTAAATGGAGACAGTGGAAAAATAGCCGTTGACCATTACCACCGGATGCCGGAAGATGTGAGCTGGATGAAAGAAATCGGATTGGACAGCTACAGCTTCACAATTTCCTGGCCCAGAGTTCTCCCTCAGGGAACCGGCGAGGTTAATCGCGCAGGATGGGATTTTTACGACCGGCTGGTGGACGAGCTCCTCGATGCCGGCATCCAACCAAAAGCCACTCTTTATCATTGGGATCTCCCTGCTGCTCTCCAGGACCAGGGCGGCTGGTTAAACAGGGATTGCGTAGATTGGTTCGCGGACTATGCTGATATAGCCTTTCAAAAACTGGCAGACCGGGTCAAGCTTTGGGCTACACACAATGAACCCTGGGTAGCAGCTTTTCTCGGATATGCAGCAGGCATACACGCCCCTGGGATTTGTGACGCCACAAAAGCTTACCAAGTCGCTCACCACCTCACCCTGGCCCATGCCCGGGCAGTGGATGTCTTCCATGCAGGCGGTTATCAGGGTGAGATTGGATTGATCCTGAACCTCAATCACACATTCCCGGGCTCTGACCGTGATGAGGATATTTTGGCTGCCAGGCGGGTTTATGACGAAACTCACAGTCTCTGGTTAGATCCGCTGATCCATGGCAGCTACCCAGAAGAATTCCTGGCCTGGCTGGGACCAAATCGTCCTGACATCCATCCAGATGACCTTTCAGCGATTCACGGCCGCCTCGATTATCTGGGAATCAACCACTACAATACGGACAGGGTATATTACGATCACTTTGGTGGACGGTTAAAAGCCCGTTTAGAGCCCTACTCAGCTCCAGGATTCGGCCTGACCCAGATGGGTTGGGGAATCAATCCCAGTGGATTAAAAAGCGAGGTGCTTAACGTCCATTCCAATTACGGACAACCAAAGATCATTCTGACCGAAAACGGATGCGCAGCGCTGGACATACCCGATCAAAGGGGTTATGTAAATGACCTGGAACGCATCCGTTTCTTACGAGCCCATATCATTTCTCTCCATGAAGCCATTCAAGAAGGAGCAAATGTCAAGGGATATTACGTTTGGAGTATCCTGGATAACTTTGAATGGGAAAGAGGCTATTCAATGAAATTTGGATTGATCCGGGTCGATCCTCACAGCCTGGAGCGGATACCGAAACACAGAGCAGCCTGGTACAGCGATGTGATTGCTAATAATGGAGTCAGGGCTTGACAACGTAAAGGAAATGATGACTGAGATTACCCCCTGGTGGCAGAAAGCCGTCATCTACCAAATCTATCCGCGCAGTTTTCGGGACACTACCGGGAACGGCATTGGTGATATCCCCGGCATCATTGAAAAAGTGCCCTACCTGGCAGACATACTCGGTGTGGATGCAATCTGGGTCTCACCCTTTTACCCTTCGCCGATGAAGGATTTTGGCTATGATGTGTCGGATTACCGCGGTATCCATCCCCTTTTTGGAACGATGGAGGATTTTGACCGTTTACTCGCTGAACTGCACAGGAGATCCATCAAGCTGATTATCGATCTGGTGCCCAATCACTCTTCAGATCAACACCCTTGGTTCAAAGCATCCCGCTCCTCCAGGAAAAACCCAAAGCGGAATTGGTATGTTTGGAAGGACCCAAAACCGGACGGATCACCACCTAACAACTGGCTGAGTGTATTCGGCGGATCCGCCTGGGAATTTGACCCTGAAACAGGCCAATACTATCTTCACTCCTTCCTGAAGGAACAGCCAGATTTGAACTGGCGCAATCCTGAGGTCAAACAAGCTATGTTCGACATCGTCCGCTTCTGGCTGGAAAAAGGTGTGGACGGTTTTCGGATTGATGTGGCCCATTTCATCATGAAAGATCCCGATTTCCGGGACAATCCTGTACAAGATATCAATTCTCCTTCCATCCATCGCTCCCTCGGAGAGTACGACAACCTGCAGCATCTCTATGATAAAGGCCACCCAGACAATCACGTCGTATTCAGGGAGCTGAGAAACCTCCTGGACCAATACAACCAACGAGTGGCAATCGGGGAGATCCATATTTTTGATTGGCTGGAATGGGCTGCCTACTACGGGAAAGACCTGGATGAACTCCAACTACCATATAATTTCTCATTGCTGAGCGTCAAGTGGGAAGCTGATCAGGTCCAACGGAAGGTTGACCAACTGGAGCACATCCTGCCATCCGGAGCCTGGCCAACTTACGTGCTGGGTAACCACGATGAAGCCCGTCTCGCCAGCCGGATAGGACCGGAGAACACGCGTCTGGCAGCCATGCTGCTCCTCACTCTGCGCGGGACACCTACCATCTACTATGGGGAAGAGATAGGCATGACAAACGGGCAGATCCCACAAGAGGCTGAGCTCGATCCAGCTGGCCTCCGCCAGCCAGGCTGGGATCAAGGACGCGATATCTGCCGAACTCCCATGCAGTGGTCCGCTGAACCGCTGGCCGGGTTCTCACCTCCCGGGACGAAGGATTCCTGGCTTCCAGTTGCCGAAAACTATTCCCAGGTTAATGTCCAGAACCAGCTGGCTGACCCAACCTCCCTGCTTGAATTGTATAGAAACCTGTTGAAACTCAGAAAAGAACAGCCCGCTCTCCAGCTTGGCGCCTATCAACCTATCCCTGACCAGGTCCCGGATGTCTACTCTTATCTTAGGGAGTACAATGACACCAAGTTCATGATTTGTCTGAATTTCAGCTCCGAACAGCGGATCGTTCGCTTAACCCTCATGCAGGACGCATCAATCCTGCTCTCCACTCATATGGACCGCAAAGGTCCTCTCCAGCAAGAGCTCGAGCTGAGACCTTTGGAAGGATGCATACTGACTTTATGAACTCATCGAAAATAGATGCTGTGATCTTCGATCTGGATGGCGTGGTTACAAATTCCACCCCACTGCACAGCCAGGCCTGGAAAGAAACATTCGATAAATACCTGCGCATGGAAGCAGAACGGACAGACACTCCCTTCCGTGAATTCACACATGATGAAGATTATTTAGCTTATGTGGACGGTAAACCTCGCTACGTTGGAGTAGAATCCTTCCTCGAATCCAGAGGGATCCATTTGCCCTTTGGAGATCCCCAGGACGATCCTGGCTTTGATACCGTGTGTGCCCTGGGCAATTATAAGAACAAGCTCTATAACCAGCTTCTTGACGAAGGAAATATTGAGATCTACGCCTCAACAGTGGCTTTTATCCATGAACTTCACAACGCGGGAATTCCTCTTGGACTGGCAACTTCCAGCAAGAATGCCGCGAGAGTGCTGGAGATCACCGGCTTGACAGACCTCTTTCAAGCCCGGGTGGATGGCATTCTATCCGCAGAGCTGGGTTTACAGGGCAAGCCATCTCCAGATATCTTTCAGACCGCCTGCGACCAATTGGGTGCGGCTTACGAAAAATCGGTTGTCGTGGAAGATGCCAATTCAGGCGTACAAGCCGGTTACCGGGGCTATTTTGGCCTTGTGCTTGGTGTCGCCCGGGAAGATAATCGTGAAGAGCTAGAACTTCACGGGGCAGATCTCGTGGTGGAAGATCTCTCTGAAATTGACCTGAATGACATCAAGAATTGGTTTGCCGGAGATAATCAGAAGAAGACCTGGTTGATTGAATATCACCGCTACGACCCTGAACAGGAAGGTACCAGGGAAACCCTCTGCGCTGTCGGTAACGGCTATTTTTGCACCCGGGGAGCGCTGGAAGAGATCTCTGCAAATCTAGATGAGAACTATCCGGGGACATACATCGCTGGGCTCTATAACCGCTTGGAATCCCAAATATCAGGCAGGACAGTAGAGAACGAAGATTTCGTCAACTGCCCCAACTGGCTTCCGCTCACCTTCAAAATTGGTTCTGGGGATTGGTTTGCTCCCACGCAGGCTACCTTGCGGAGTTTTCAGCGGAAGCTCGATTTTAAGACGGGGGTATTGACCCGCAAGCTGGTCGCCGAGGACCAAAAGGGGAATCAAACTCAGATCGAATCTGCTCGATTTTCCAGTATGGATGATCCAAATATCGCTGCCATGCAGTACACCATCACACCACTCAACTACGCTGAAAAAATCACTGTCCGCTCAGAACTTGACGGAACCATCACCAATCAAGGGGTCAAACGCTATCGCGATTTGAATTCCAGGCATTTAGAGCCTGTTAAAGAGGTTGGAAAAGATAACTTGAGTCTTCTAAACGTGAAGACGAATCAATCCGGGATAGAGGTAAGTATGGCAGCACGGTTGAAGGTCCAGAGCGGTTCTGAGTCATTCGAGCCGGAATATCGCCACACCGCCATTCCTGGAAAAATTACCTCGACCTTTGAAATTGATGCCCGACCGGATCGTCCAGTGAGAATTGAAAAAGTCGTGTCCATTTTTTCCTCTAATCTCCCTGGTCCCGAAGATATCCTGCGGGCTGCCCGTGAGAAAGCGCTTGGCGCAGCAGATTTCCAGTTCCTCCTCAAAGCAAGTACTATTGCCTGGGAAGGATATTGGGGCAAGATGGATATTAAGATCTATGGAGACAGATTAGTGCAGAAAATGGTCAGACTTCATCTTTATCACTCCCTTGCCAGCGTCTCCCCCCATACCAGTCAGCTGGACGCCGGGATTCCCGCCCGCGGATTACACGGGGAAGCATACCGGGGCCATATCTTCTGGGACGAGCTGTATGTGATGCCGTTCTACGATTTCCATTTTCCAAATACAGCCCGGGCTGCCTTGATGTACCGCTACCGCAGGCTCCCGGCTGCCAGGGAAGCTGCGCTCACTGAAGGTTATCAGGGCGCTCAATTCCCCTGGCAGAGCGGATCTAGCGGAAAAGAAGAGACCCAGAGCCTGCACCTCAATCCGATCTCCGGACATTGGGGGCCGGATTATTCTCATCTTCAACGTCATGTATCGCTGGCCATTGCTTATAACGTCTGGCATTACTACTGGATCACAGGGGATGAAGATTTCATGAACCAGGCGGGCGCTGAGCTCTTCCTGAGCATTTGCAAATACTGGGCCAGTCTGGCAGTTTATGATTCCGAAGAAGGACGCTATCACATCACTGGAGTTGTTGGACCTGATGAGTTTCATGAAAAATATCCTGGGAGCGAAACAAAAGGTCTTGAGGATAATTTTTACACCAACGTGATGGCATCCTGGGTTTTACAGCGGGTGACTGAAATTCTGGAACTGCTCCCACCTGAAAAAGGAACAGAAGTATTAAGAGAATTGGGTATCTCAAAGGACGATTTAAAACACTGGCGGGAAATTGCCCAGAAACTTTATCTATCAATCTCAGATCAGGGGATCTTTGAACAGTTCAAGGGATACTTCGACCTCAAGGAACTGGATTGGGAAGCTTACCGAAACAAATACCAAGACATCCATAGGATGGACCGGATCCTCAAATCAGAGGGTAAATCTCCAAATGCTTACAAGATCGCAAAGCAGGCAGATACCTTGATGCTCTTCTACAATTTACCGGAGAGAGGGGTTTCCAAACTGATCTCTAACATGGGCTATCAAGTCCCAGAGGATTTGCTGGAGAAGAATCTCCATTATTACCTGCAAAGGACCTCTCATGGTTCAACTCTCAGCAGATTGGTTCATGCCGCGCTGGCAC
>JARROG010000104.1:0-9256 GCA_037384185.1 Anaerolineales bacterium
CATCTCTGGAGTCTGCCCCTGTGATTATGGGTATGATGCCAGAATGGAGATTATTGGGAAGAAAGGGATCATGATCATCGGCGAGTTAAAGAATAACGCCTTGACCGTGGGAATTGATCGGGATACCGGACTGGTAACACCGATCTTCAAGCGCTGGCCGGATCGTTTCCAGCTGGCGTATATTTATGAGATTGAGCACTTTGTTCAGTCGATCCTAACAGATACCGCTCCCAAGGTTGGGGGAGAGGACGGACGCTGGGCAGTGGCTGGCGTATTGGCAGGAACAAAATCGCTTCTGGAGCAGCGCCCCGTTCTGCTTAAAGAAGTGATGGGGAGCGGTCAATGAAAGAGAAGATGCGGGCTGCTGTATATCACGGTCCGAACGATATCCGCTATGAAGAGGTTCCTTATCCAGAGTTGGGTCCGGGTGACTTGATCCTGAAAGTCCTCAGCGCCAATATCTGCGGAACAGATCTGCGGATTCTGCATGGAGGACACCGCCACTATCCAGAAGGGACGGTGCGTATTCCAGGCCACGAGGTTGTTGGATAGGTGGTTGCTGTTGGGCCGGAAGTCAATAAATATCAAGTCGGCGACCGGGTTTTTGTCGCTCCCAATATGGGGCAGGGAGACAGCCGGGAAACGATCTCAGGTAATAATAACCTGGATCCTAATTTCACAGCGATTGGCATTAACCTGGATGGTGCATTTGCCGACTATCTGCGAGTACCGGAAGCAGCTGTGCGCCAGGGAAATGTCATGCCGGTCGATAAGGAAAAAGACCCGGCTGTAGCAGCTTTGATCGAGCCCCTCGCCTGCGTCCTGCGGGGGCAGAATGCGGTCAACACCCACAGCGGTGATAACGTCCTGGTGATGGGTGCTGGGCCGATCGGGATTCTGCATATGCTGCTGGCGAAAGCCCGGGGTGCAGCCCAGGTAATGGTCAGTGAGCCGAACGATTTTCGAAGGGGGCAGGCCGAGGAATTGGGAGCGGATCTGGTGATCGACCCGGTTCATGAAAACCTGGAAGAGATCGTTCGAGAAGCCACGAACGAGAGAGGTGCGGATGTGATCATTGTGGCAGCTCCCTCAAAGCCAGCCCAGGAATCTGCCTTGCGGATCGCGGCAGTTGGAGGACGGATCAATTTGTTTGGCGGACTGCCCAAAAGTGATCCAACCATTACCTTCGATTCCAATCTGGTGCATTACAAGGAACTGATTGTCACTGGAACCACGGCCTGCTCGACTCACGACTGTCTGCAGGCGGCAGATCTGGTAAATGCGGGTGTCCTGGATTTGTCAGCGCTGGTCACTAAGCGGTTTCCCCTCAGCGAGGTCAAACAGGCCTTCGAGGCTGCGGCTGACGGGACAAATATGAGAGTAGCGTTGATTCCCGAAGATGACTGAGCAAGTGATTTCTGTTTCCGGGCCGGTTCCCGTCCAGCAGATGGGTATCACAGATGCCCACAACCATCTCTGGATCGAGAACCTGGATGTGCCAGCAAACAACGCTCCCGTGCTGGATCGGATGGACCTGATCAGTCAGGAGCTGGCAGCCTACCGGAAAGCAGGTGGGGGCGCTCAGCTGGATTGTCAGCCCGGAGGCGCGGGAAGGAATGGAAATCAGCTCTTTCAGCTGAGCCAGATGACCGGAGTGCCTATAGTAGGCTGCACCGGGTTCCACCTCCAGCGCTATTACCCGGCCAATGCAGAGATCTGGATGTATTCCTCTGATCAGGCTCTGGATTATTTTCTGTCTGAAATCAATCAAGGTCTGCTGGAAACACGGCATTCCGATCCGATCGTGTTCCCCGGTTTTATCAAGATTGCTGCCCGGGAGACGCTGGCAGATTCCCCTCTTCATCTTCTCGAAGCAGCTGTGGAGGCCAGCAAGGAAAGCAGCCTGCTGATAGAAATGCACACAGAAAAAGGGTCTGATATTATGCGTATAGTCGACCAACTGGCGGCCTGGGGTTTGGCTCTTGACCGGCTGGTGATCTGCCATATCGATAAAAGGCCTGATGTTGGACTGCATCAGGATCTGGCGAAGGCTGGCTGTCTGCTGGAATATGACACTTTTTTCCGACCGAAATATGATCCAGATCAGAATGTCTGGAAACTGCTCCGGCAGATGGTAGGAGACGGCTTTTCAGGATCGATCTGCCTGGCCACGGATCTGGCAGAAAGTGCGCTCTGGGAAGCTTATGGAGGGAATCCCGGCCTGGCAGGTTTCCCTGGCACGGTGGGACAACAGATAGCAGCTGAATTCAAAGACGAGTCAATAACTGCCCGGCTGATGGGAGGAAATATCTCGGAAAGACTGGCAGGTACCATTCAGGAGAACTAGCAATGAAAACTGGACCATTTAGCTTTATGATCAATTCTCCGGGATATATCCCAAGTTATTTTGATAATCACATCAAGCGGCACTTAAGCGATATGAAGGGACAATTCAATAACCAGGAGGCTTTCCAGGAGGTGCTGGAAGCTGGAGATAAATTACTGTACGAAGTGTATGAATTAAAACGCCCTGAGATCGAAGGTGAGATATTGCATGGGATCTCAATCGTCCACCCCGGGAAAATTGGGGAGGAGTATTACATGACAAAAGGGCATTTTCACACTGTGCTGGAAACTGCAGAGATCTATTATACGCTTCAGGGTGAAGGAATGATGGTCATGGAAACACCTGAGGGTGATTGGGCAGTGGAAGAATTGAAGGCCGGCGGAGTCCTTTATGTTCCTCCGCGCTGGGCACATCGATCGATCAATGTCCACCCCGAACAAGATCTGGTGATGTTTTTCGCTTATCCCGGCAACGCAGGGCATGATTATGGCACGATCGAAACCCAGGGTTTCAGAAAGTTAGTGTTAAGCGAAGACGGCAAGCCTCAGATTGTGGACAATCCTCACTGGATGCCGCCGGAGAAATGATGTCGGATCTCAAGGAATATCAGGTACTGGTCACACCCACATCCTACGGATCCATGGATCCCAGCTTGAAGTCAGATCTGGAAGAGCCGCCAGGCAGCTGGGTATCATTGTCTCAAATACCCCCGGCGCAAACGCCGTGGCTGTAGCTGAATTGACTATTGCATTAATCCTCGATCTGCTTCGTCCTATCCTTCCGGCAGTTCAGGGCACCCGGGCTGGAGGATGGCCCCGGAAGAAAGGCTTTTCCCTGGTGGGAAAGACAGTGGGCATTCTGGGATGTGGAGCGATCGGCAAAGAAGTGATCAAGAGGCTGACCGGCTTTGGCTGCACGATTCTGGCTTACGATTTATTTGAGGATAGGGAATTCGCCGGTGAATATGAGATCCAATATCTCTCTCTGGAGGAAATTCTCCCTCGGGCGGATATCATAACGCTGCATCTGCCGGACACACCGGAAACCCGAGGAATTGTGGATGGAGAATTTATCTCAAAAATGAAAACGGGCGCCTGGCTGGTTAACACAGCACGGGGGGAACTGCTGGACGAAACTGCCCTTGCCAATGCCCTTGTCAACGGAAAATTGCGGGGCGCTGCTCTCGATGTCTATTTGCAGGAACCGCCCGCGAAAGATTCCCCGCTGCTGGGACTGGAGCAGGTAATCACTACCCCCCATATGGGAGCACATGCGGACTCTGCCACTAACGCGATGGGCAGAATGGCTCTTGATGAGTGTTTGCGCGTGCTGCGGGGAGAAGCCCCACAATATCAGGTAAGTTAAGGATCAGGAATGTCTGGGAAAAATGAAGTATTGAAAAAAATCGAACAGCTGGGTGTGCTGGCAGTACTCCGGGGGCCATCCCGAGAGCTAACTTTGAAAATGGTTGAGGCACTTGTCAAGGGCGGTGTGACCGGGATCGAGATCACCTTTACGACTCCTGATGCGCTGCAAGTTGTCAGCGATCTGCATCAAAATTTTGGTTCTGCGATCACACTTGGCATGGGAACGCTAACGGAGACAGAACAAGCTCAGGCCGCAAAAGATGCCGGGGCAGAATTCCTGGTCAGCCCCCATACCGAAAGGGAGCTGGCCCGGGCAATGACTGCCACTGGCCTGGCCTGCATGTTTGGAGCGTTGAGCCCCTCTGAAGTGCAGCTGGCGTGGAGTTTGGGCAGTGATGTGGTGAAAATTTTCCCCGGTTCTTTGGGTGGACCGGGCTACATGAAATCCTTAAAAGGCCCATTTCCGGAGATCCCGATGATGCCTACAGGAGGTGTCTCGCAAGAGAATCTGGCAGCCTGGTTCAGAGCCGGTGCCTTTGCGGTTGGCGCTGGCAGCAATTTATGCCCCAAGGATCTGGCCGCGGCGGGAGAGTTTTCGAAGATAACAAGGATCGCGAAGGAATTCCTGGCTGCGCTGCAATCAGCCAGGGAGATATAGCTGGGAGGCTGTGAATGGACTACAACGTTGTCACCAAGGATGTTCCAACCTTCTATTTCATTGGCGTCACAACAGGCAGCTCGTCCATCAACAAAGTTTTTCCTTTGTGGATGGATGTGATGGGCAGGCCTGATGTTGTCCTGGAAGGAATCGACCATGAGATCCACGATGACCCCGAAAAGTACCGCCAGTCAGTAGCCCAGATCAAGTATGACCCGAACTCTCTTGGCGCCCTGGTAACCACTCATAAAATGGACGTTTATTCTGCGGCCAGGGACATGTTCGATCACTTCGACCCTTATGCAGAAACAACCGGGGAACTGTCCTGCATCTCCAAGCGGGGAGACCAGCTGTGGGGCCATGCCAAAGATCCAATCACGGCGGGTCTGAGCCTGGAGGCGATCATTGACCCGGGATATTTTGGTCGGACTGGAGGCCATGTCCTCTGCCTGGGGGCAGGGGGATCAGCCCTGGCAACTTTGCTGTACTTGATCAATAAGAAGGAACCGGTAGACCGCCCAGCGAAATTCATCGCTGTCAATCGATCTCCGGGAAAGTTGGACCATATGCGGGATATGGTATCCAAGTACGACACGGATATTGTGGTCGAATATGTTCATAACAGCGATCCAAAGGTGAACGATGAGCTAATGGGGGAGCTTCCGGATCACAGCATTGTCATCAATGCCACCGGGATGGGTAAAGATACGCCCGGCTCGCCCCTGACCGATCAGGGTGAGTTTCCACACAAGGGAATTGCCTGGGAATTCAACTATCGGGGAGAGCTGGATTTCATGCATCAGGCTCTCCGCCAGGTAGAATCCCGGGATTTGCGGGTGGAAGACGGGTGGACCTACTTTCTACATGGTTGGTCGCAGGTCATCGTCGAGGTGTTGGATATCGATCTGACAGATGAATTATTCAAGGAGTTGGACCGGGCAGCAAGCAGTGTTAGAGGGAAATAATTCCCTGGAGGAGGAGAAATGTTAGCCAAGGTCGTACCGCTGTATTTCAAAGAAGGAAGAGATCAGGATTTTGATACTCAGCTGAACCTGCTGAAAGAACTGCTGGTTGATGATATCGAATTCTTGCCCGAGGTCGCTCTGGGAGAACCCATTCCGGAAGCTGACGCAGTTCTTTTCCCCCAGATTCTGGGTGAAGCTTATCGGCAGCTGGATGATTTCAAAGCCATTGAGGTTCCCATTCTGATCATCACTACTGAGTTCGGCACCATGGCGATGTGGGACTGGGAGATCATTCAATATCTCCGTTTGGAGGGAGTTGATGTGATCGCGCCCTACAATATGGATCAGACTAAAAACCTGGCCCGGGCGCTCGCAGTAAAGAAGGATCTGGCCTCCTCGAAATTTGTCGTTTATCAGGACAATCCCGGAGAGGGATTTCAGCCGGAGATCTTCAAACGGTTCTACTGGTGGGAAGACGAATGCACCCAGCGCATGCTTGATAAATATGGCGTCACCCTTGAAAAGAGAAGCTTTGAAGTTTTTGGGAAAGCCGCCCAGGATATGCCGGATGAGGCTGCTGAAAATGCCTGGTCAGAGTGGAAGGATCGCATTCCGCTCGGCAATGTCAACGAGAGGCAGCGCAACAGCGCTTTGAAGGTCTATCTTAAGCTTAAAGAAGCTCTCGATGAGGACAGCTCGATCAAGGCCATGGGCATCAACTGCTTGAACGAGTCTCAATACTCGGATACAACTCCCTGCCTGGCCTGGAATATGCTTTACGAGGAAGAGCAGCTGATCTGGGCCTGCGAAGCAGATACCGTGGTGATGCTCACCAAGTACCTGCTCAACAAATCGCTGGACTGCCCGATCATGATGACCAATATGTATCCATTCTTGATGGGCGATGCGGCACTCAAACACGAACGCATTCCCTACTTTCCTGAGGTAAAAGGCAACCCTGACAATTACATTCTGGCGGCCCACTGTGGATATCTTGGTGTAGTTCCACAGTCGTTCTCTACAGAGTGGAAATTGGAATCCAAGGTGCTGGCCATTGTGGATGAGAACGCTACTGCGATCGATGCTCGCATGCCTGAAGGGGCGATGACGCTTGCCAAACTGCAGCCAGACCTGGAAACCATCTCCGTGATTGAGGGTGAGATCGAAAAATATATCCAGTACCAGGATTCTGACTGTCTGAACGGGGCAGTGATCCGGGTCAGCGATGGCCATAAACTGGTCAGCTCTCTGACTTCACACCACTATCTGTTCCTCACCGGGCACCGGCTGGCTGAGATTCGCCAGATCGCCCAGGTGTTCGGATGGTCTGTGGAAGCGATCTAAACAGAGAAGGATATTCGATGGTAGAAGAGTTGAATTCTGTAGAACGGACCCTGCGGACTTTACAGTTCAAACCGATCGACCGCGTACCAGTCGACCTGCATAACTTTATGCTCACACCCCGGTTTATGGGGGTCAGTGATTTTGCCTCTTTTTATCGAGATGGCGAAGCCATGGCGGAAGGGCAGATCAAGGCCTGGAAGCGCTATGGACATGATGTGCTGCTGGTTGAGAACGGCACGGCAGCGCTGGCAGAAGCTTGCGGCGTGGAAGTGATCTACCAGCAGGATTCTGCTCCAGTCGCCAGCATACCGGCGATTAACAGCCTGGATGAAGTAGATGAGCTTGAAGTTCCTGATCCCTATCAGGACCCGCTTCTGAGCGAATTGCTTAAAGCTACTCGCCTGATCGTGGAAGAGATCGGTGAGAAAGCTTTTGTGATCGGTCGGGCGGATCAAGGTCCTTTCAGTCTTGCCTGCGAGATCCGGGGCATGAGCAATTTCTTGCTGGATATTGCCATCCGGGAAGATCTCGATAAGATCCATCGCTTGCTGGAATTTTGCAGCAAGGTTTCGGAGCGTTTTGCCCTGGCGCAGATCGAACAGGGGGCACATGCCACCTCTTTCGGAGACTCCCCATCGGGTCCAGATCTGATCTCTCCTGCTGATTACCGGGAATTCGCATATCCCTACATGAAAAAGCTGGGACAGACCATGAAGGATAAGGACATCATCCTTGCCTATCATATCTGCGGGAATGCCACACCGATCATCTCGGATATGATCGATACTGGGGCAGCGATCATTGAGATCGATCAGAAATCCGATCAGCTTGCAGTCAAGAAAGCGGCGAATGGAAAAGCGGCATTGTTGGGCCCAATTGACCCCAGTGAGGTGATGGCGAATGGTACCGCAGAGCTGGTGGTTCAGAAAGCCAGGGAAGCCCTGGAAAATCTCGCGCCGGGCGGCGGGTTCATTCTCGGTCCGGGCTGTGCTTTGCCGTCGACCACTCCAGACGAGAATATTGACGCCCTGATTGAAACTGCCAAGAAGTATAAGCTACAATAAATAACAGAGTGAAAGAAGATCAACTATCCAGATAAGGAGCTGCAGATGACTTTGAAAGTTGGGATTGACAATTACAGCTACCACAGATTTTTTGGTGAAGTATATCCAGATCAGGTAGCACCCGAAAAAGACCTGACAACAGAAGATTTTCTGGCGCGTGCTAAAGAACTCGGCGTGGACGGCGTATCCCTGGAATCCTGCTTCATCAAAAGCTTTGAGGACGATTATCTCAAGGATCTCAAAAAGACTCTTGATGATTACGGCTTCGATCGGGTTTGGGCCTGGGGGCATCCAGATGGATTGGAGGGAGGTAAGAATGAGCCGATGCTGGATGACATGATCGAGCATATCGCCCATGCCAAAACGATCGGCGCGCCAGTAATGCGCACAGTAGGAAGCAGCCTTGCTTTCCGGTTCGAGCCTCACGAACCTCAGCTGAGGAAATTGACCGAGATGTTCAAGGAAGCGGTCAAAGTGGCTGAGGACCTCGATGTCAAGCTGGCGGTTGAGAATCACTTTGATTTTGACTCTGATGAATATCTGCGGTTGATCGAGGATGTTGGTTCTGATTATTTTGGTTTGACATTTGATACCGGCAACTTCATGCGACTGCTGGATGAACCGGTCAAGGCTATGGAAAAGCTGGGTAAATACGTCTACGCAACCCACATCAAAGATATCAAGATCAACAAAGGGGTTGCAGCTGACGAGTGGTTCTTCTTCTCTGCTGTCGCAGTCGGAGATGGTTACATCAATATCCCTGAGATGGCAAAGATGCTTGTCGATCTGGACTACTCCGTTCTGCTGGCTGTTGAGATGGTTTACCCGCATCCCGAGGTCGGCACCAATGAGGACGCCGCAGTTGAGAAAAGCGTCAAATACCTACAAAATTTGGTAAGCAGCCTCTAGCAGGTATGGTTTCTGGATAAGACCTAGTTATAAAAGGATGGTGTTCGTATGAAATCCATGAACGTAGCCATTATTGGCTCTAAATTTATGGGCAAAGCCCATTCCAATGCCTGGAAGAACGTAACTCATTTCTTTGATGTCCCGATCAAGCCGGTTCTCAAAGTTGCCTGTGCCCGGGACAAGGAATCGCTGCAAGCATTTGCGGATAACTGGGGCTGGGAAGAGATCGAAACTGATTGGAAAAAGGTGGTCGAGAGAGATGATATCGATATCATTGATATCTGCGTTCCGCCCAACCTGCACGCGCCCATCGCCCTGGCCGCTGTCAAGAACGGCAAGCATGTCTTTTGCGAAAAACCGATCGCGCTGACTTCAGAAGAGGCCCTGGAGATGTACGAAGCCGCTGACAAAGCAGGGGTGGTCCACTACCTGAACCACAACTACCGCCGCTGCCCGGCGGTGATGCTCGCCAAGGAAATGATCGACGAGGGCAAATTAGGGAAGATCTACCACTGGCGGGGATGCTATTTGCAGTCCTGGACCATGGATCCTGATTTCCCGCTCACCTGGCACATGAAAAAGGATATTGCCGGGATGGGATC
>JARROG010000105.1:0-7597 GCA_037384185.1 Anaerolineales bacterium
GTCCCTACCAGGAGCGCGGGGATGGTTTTCGATCGGGTGGAGAACATGGGTCAGTTTCCTTTCTCAAATTGAGGGCATGCTGTATCCACTTTCTGTATGAAATTATACCGCTTCCCTTCTGCATAAATCCCTGCCGCTCCAGGAAGGAAAAAACCCTGACCTCAAGCTGCCGGTCAGGGTTTAGGAATCCCGCAGAATGGCTGGGATCTAATTCTCCGGGGAGTTCTTAGGCTCCAGCATCTGCATCTGGGAAGTGATCACTTTAGTGAAGTAGCGGGTGCTGCCGTTCTCCTCATAGCTGTCGGTTTGCAGCCGGCCTTCCAGGAAGATCAAACTTCCCTTTTTGAGGTATTCACCGCAAATTTCCGCTAATCGTTCCCAGGCTTCGATATTGAACCAGTCCGTGACCTCCTGGGAGGCTCCTTCCCGATCTTTCCAGCGGCGATTGACCGCCATGCTGAAAGAACACACCTTTTTCCCATTCGGTGTGTTCTTCAATTCGGGATCTCTTCCGAGCCTTCCGATCAACTGTATCCGATTCAGGCCCACCATATTTCCCTCCTTATACGATATAATTGATAGGTCCTGATTTCCAGTGTAGGCGGTTAAATTGAGCCTGTCAATAACCTGCCCCTTTTTGTTGGATCTGATCGGAGCCTGCTCAGCTGCAGGCGCACTGGTTTGAGAAAAAAAGGAAGTTTTCGTTCCATGTACATAGCAATTGAAGGCGCAATTGGCGTTGGTAAAACCACTCTTTCCCGCTTATTATCCTCCCGTTTTCAGGCTGATCTGCTTTTAGAAGTTTTCGAGGAAAACCCATTTTTGGCCGACTTCTATGCGGACAGGGCAGCCTATGCTTTTCAAACCCAGATCTTCTTTTTATTGAGCCGCTATCATCAGCAGCAGGATGTTTCCCCGGCACTGGCAACTGGTAATAACCTGATCGCTGACTACACTTTTGACAAGGACGCCCTGTTTGCCCGCCTGAACCTGGGTGGAGATGAGCTAGACACTTACTTCAGCGTTCATAAAGCCCTGGCAGAGAAGCTTCCTCTTCCGGATCTGATCGTCTATCTCCAGGCTGATACCGAGGTGCTCATGCAGCGCATCGCCCTCCGGGATCGTCCTTATGAAAGGAACATGGACCGGGATTATATTGACAGCCTCAACTTGGCTTATGAAGATTTCTACAGCGCAGAACACAACAGCCCGCCGATTCTGCGCATTAACACCAACGAACTCAATTATGTAGCCAAGGAAGAGGACCTGGACTGGGTGGAAACCCGCATCCGGCAGACCCTCAAACTTGGCCCATATCAGACACAGTTTTTCAGTCAGGCCTGAATCAAACCAAGGATCGATTGCTGATGCGCTTTACACCGGATATTCTCCGTAAACATGCCCAGGTGCTGGTGGAAAAAGAGACCAAGAAAGACCGCAGCATCCAGGCAGCCTATTTGCGCGGCTCCCTGCTGTACGGATCCCCATTGATCGGCGGAGCAGGGGACATCGACTTGGTGTTCGTTCATAATTTTCCCCCGGCTGATAAGCGCGAAATCCGGAAACTGACCCCACAGATCCATTTTGATATAGAGCATCACGACCAGCTGCTTTACAACAGCCCGCGTGAGCTGCGTCTGGATCCCTGGCTTGGACCAACTTTGCGGGATGCCGTTCCCCTCCACGATCCCCGCCACTTACTAGACTATACGCAATCCGGTGTACGCAGCAACTTTGATTTTCCTGAGAACATTCAGGCCAGGAGCACCCGGCTGATCCAGGAAGCTCGTCAGTTTTGGATGGACCGGCAGATCAATCCCCCCCTGGATGCCTTCGAGGAGATCCCCGCATTCCTTTCCGCCCTGGAGCAAGCGGTCAATGCCGTCTGCCTGCTCAGCGGCCCCCCTTTAGCCACCCGGCGATTGGGGATGGATTTTCCTCAGCGGGCTGAAGCGGTGGGTGCCCCAGGGTTGAACATCGCTTTCTCTCATCTGCTGGGCACGGTCAATCCTGGAAAGGAAACCCTGGCCGGTTGGTTGGGAGCCTGGACAGAAGCGATGTCAGCCCTAAAACAGAATCCTGATCCAGCGCCATTTCTGGTTGAACAGGAAACCTATTTCCTGGCTGCCCTCGAAAAGCAGCTGCTCAGCCCCAGACCGCTGGATGGACTTTGGCCCCTTCTCTCCACCTGGGCGGCCCTGGTCCGAGCCCAATCTGATAGAACAGAGTTGCAAGCACCCTGGATCAAAGCCCTGACCACGCTGGGCTTTGCAGGTGGCGATTACCATGTTCGCCTGGCTGCCTTCGATGGATTCCTTGAGATCTGTGAATCTTTAATTGAGAAGACTGCTAACGGCAGTCTTTAATCCAGTGCGTTGTTTTTATTCCGGCTTGGGAAGCGCCACCCAGAAGGTCGACCCTTTTCCCAATCCGCCGCTTTCCGCCCAGATCCTACCCCCATGCAGTCGCACCAATTCCTTGGCAATCGATAGGCCCAGACCAAGGCCGCCATATCGGCGTGTCATATGGTCTTCTACCTGGTAGAAAACTTCGAAGATCTTTTCCAAACTCTCTTCCGGGATTCCCACCCCATTATCTGCGATCGATACCATCACTTCATCTTTGCGCTGTTCCGCTGTCACCAGGATCTCCCCGTCTTCCGGAGTGAAACGAACAGCATTCACCAATAAATTGATGAATACCACACTTAGCTTACAAAGATCGACTCGCAGTGGAATGGGCTCATCTGGCAGGCGATAAGAAATTGGGAGAGTTTCCCTGTTAATAGTTTGGCGCACCTCATCACTGGCAAAGGAGAAAACTTCTTGAAGGGTTGTATCCGCCAGGTCCAGATCAGCTTCTCCGGTATAGAGCAAATTCATATTGGCAATATCATCCAGAACCGCCCGCAGCCTGGAGGAGGCTTTGATGATTGAATCTGCCAGGGGTTTATTCTCTTCAATGGCATCCTCGTGCAGCAGGGTCGCATAGCCCAGGATATTTCCCAGCGGTGTGCGCAGTTCATGCGAGGCCACTGCCATCAGATCCCGCTTCAGTTTGTCAGCCTGGCTGAGCTCGATATTGGCCTTCTGCAAGGCCTGGATCAACTGGGCGTTGTGGATCGATATCGCAGCCTGGGAAGCGATCACCAGCAGTAGCTGGACGTCGAAATCTGTAAACTCTCCACAGTCCTTATTGAGGGCCTCAATGACACCGGTGACCCGATCTTTAATGCGCATCGGCACACCAAGCAGCGAATCGATCTGCAGCCCTACTTCCTGACCAACTTCATCATAATGGCGGGGGTCATCTTTAGGATTATTGATCACCAGGTGGCGGTTCTCAGAATAGATCGTGCCAGCCAGGCTGTTTTCCAGAGGTACCGGGATCTGCTCCAGCTGATCGATGTTCACACTGGTTGTGGCTGCAAAGCGCAGCTCTTTTTCCCGCTCGTGATAAAGCAGGATGGAGATCACGCTGCATTCCAGGAGCTCTGCCGCCGCCTGCAGGATGTTCTGCAGCAGCAACTCCGGCTTGAGCGTGGAGTTCAGGATCGCACTGATCTCCACCAGGCGGGCAACCTTCCTGGTTTTATCTCGGATCTCTGGTTCAGCGATGGAAGCTGTGAGCTTATCGAACATAGCTGGTTTCAGTCAAGGTCTGATATCAGGGTTTATTATAGCCCAAGCCAGCCTGGCCGAGTTAGCAGTTTCGAAAGCCCAGCGATTATTCCTCAAAGCGGGAATCGTCCAGCATTCTCTGCAGTTCTTCTGTCTTCGTTTGCTGCAGCGATGACGTGCCTTGGGTATCTGAATATTTTCCCTCTGCTTCAGCCAGACGGTCAGGGGCAGCTCTGGCGAGCACACTTACCTTTCCACAGTGTGGGCACCGGACTAGTTTTCCCACCAGTAAATTGGGAGCCAATGCAGAGCGGGAGAATGGCAGGCCACAACGAGGACAGACCGCACCACCAGCAGGTCCGTACTGCCCGATGACGAAGTCCTTCTTTCGACTCAGTACCAGAGGGACTCCCAGCCCGAGCAGGGTGAGAACTCCCACCCCAACCAGCAGGGGGACGAGGATGCCCGAGGTTTCTGACCAGGCTTCCTCTCCAGAAAGGAATGTCTTGGTGATGGCATTGGACTCCAGCTGGCTCCCGTCTTCCAGAATTCCCTTGGCGCTCAACCTGTGCTCCCCAGGAGAGTAATCAGCGGTGTGGAACTTGGTCTGGTAGGGGGCGGAGCTGACCGTTGCCAGCAGCTCACCATCCACAAAGAAGCTCGCTTCTGTGAGGTCAGCCGGGGGATTGGAGATCCTCAAAGTAAAGTCGCCCTGGATTTTCGTAAATCCCCCATAGCCGAAATTCCGGATCAGATTCAGCTGCAGACCAGCAGCTTCCTGTCCGGCCAGAGAAGGTCCAGCAGCGGACAGAGCCAGGAAGACACATACCAACACAGCAAGGAATTTATTTCTTTTCATAGTCTTATTTCCAACGCGAGAGAATTGTTTCTCGCTGAAAGATCTGGACCGCAAAATAGAATAACACACTATCTAAGAGAACCAGGCCGACAGCCAGCAGAAGAATGAAGCGTTCATTGATCAGGATCAGCCCGCTCATCTGCCCGATGAACAAACCGATCACCGGAAGGACAAACACACCAGAGATTTGTTCGGCGACCCTGGGATCGTTGACCCGGGATGAGATCATCACCGATATACTCACTCCCAGCAAAGAAAGCAGGGGCCCGACCAAAAAGATCGCCAGCAGCCAGAGCGGATCAAAGAGCTTGCTGACCACTTCTGGGTTGGGCACCATCAGGCGAGCTGCGCCGGCATAGATCAAGTAGCCGATCCAGGTTGCCGCCACTGCCGGGATGACGGCAGCCAGGCCTTTACCGATCAAGATCTCCAGTGTGGAGACTGGGGTTGCCAGCAGCGGTTCCAACGTTCGGGTGGTTTTTTCCCCAACGATGCTGTAAGAGGAAATCGTCATGGGCACGATCATCGGCACCATCATGAACAGCATGATGAACTGGGTGATCAGATAATAAAGCATACAGTCACCGCTGGACAGATCGCTGCAGAAAGACAGGAACTGGGGAGGCAGGTCGGCGCTGGAAAGCCCAGAAAAGTCCTCCGATCGTCCTGTGAAATACAGCATGACCAGCGGTATCGCGGTGATCATCAGCGGCAGGAAAGAGACTGTGAAGATCACAAATTTATTTTTAAACACTTCCCGCCATTCCTTAATGATAATTGCCTGCACTCTATTCATTGTTCTTTCCTTCCCTGGATCCCATCAACTCCAGGTAGACATCTTCCAGCCGGCGCCGGAGCTCGCCCACAAACTGGATCTCCGCCCCGTTTTCAACCAGCGACCTGACCAAAGCCGGATTTTGCTTTTCTGGATCTTCCAGGCTGACAACGATCTTATTTTCGACCACCTCTACATTGTGAACCCCTTCCAGTCCATTCAGGCTTTCAGCCAATCTTGGAGAGGCATCTACCAGATGAAAGACCACCTGTCTGCCAAATAATTTCCGGCGCAGCTGGGAGGGCGCATCCAGCGCGAGCAGGTGGCCGCTGACCACCGCAACCCGATCACACAGACGATCCGCCTCCTCCAGATTATGGGTGCAGAGAATGATCGTCCGGCCTTCTGATCTCAGCTCCGAAATGAACTCACGCACCAGGCGGGTGGCTTGAGGATCCAAACCGCTGGTGGGTTCATCCAGAAACAGCACTTCCGGTTCATGGAGCAGCGCTCTGGCAATGGCCAACTTTTGGCGCATGCCTTTTGAAAAAGTGCCCACTGGCTCAAAGCGGCGGTTCCACAAACCAAGCAACTCGAGGTAGTGTTGAATCCGGGAGGAAATGTCCTTAACGCCGTACATCTCCCCGAAAAAGGCCAGATTCTGCTCAGCGCTGAGGCTGTCGTACAACCCGGGGGCTTCTGGAAGCAGCCCGATCCTGCGGCGGATCTCCTGATCGTTCTTCCCGACCTGATAACCCGCTACCCAGGCTTCTCCGCCAGATGGCGTGAGCAGTGCCGCCAACATGCGCACCGTGGTGGTTTTTCCAGCACCATTGGGTCCCAGCAGCCCGAAGACCTCCCCTCTGTTAATGGTGAGGGTAAGATCCCGAACAGCAGTGATATTCCCAAAGGAACGGGTCAGGTTTTTCGTTTCAATAATTGGTTGACTCTCACTCATATCGACTCTCTTCTAGTTGCTGTGGCGTGACTTCTGAATACGAGGGATTCAAATCCAAAGGAGGTCGACCTGGCTCCTGCGGAGCCTGAGGACTGATGTGCCTCACACCGATAACCGCGAAGGCATCCAAGGCGGCATGCCCGAGAACTGCTCCCAGCAGCCAGAGGACTTTTTTCTCTCTGACGCTTTTATAGACCATTACCGAAGCCCCCACCTGGAAGATCATTGCCGAGATCCGCTCCCAGGCACCCAGCATGGCCTGTCCCCCAGGAACAGCCCAGTAAGTTTCCAGCTGAGAGCGAATCACAGCTGCGGTTTCCGCCGGAAAAGAGGCCAGCGCATTTTGCCCGCTAAGGACCAGGACCTGAACCAGAGCAAACACCACCACAAGCCCAGCCGCCAGCGCTTCAACTCCACCATGGCCGATACCGTATTTGATCGGCAGCAGACTGTCGTCATCCTTGAGCCAGAAACGGAAGACCAGATAACGAGTGACTTCCTCAAATACTCCCGCCGACAAACCCGCCCCTAACGCCAGAAACCACAGAGAGGGCCCGGCCTGAGCCCCCAGATCCAGACCCAGCCCCCGCAGCCCGGGAAGCAGGAGATATTGATTGAAGGGGATGTGCCCCACCTGAGAGAGGATAAAAGCCACGGCTCCCACCCAGATAGGACGGAACCCGCCCCGCCCGCGGCGGTAGATCAGCAATGCCGCCAGGACAGGGAGCCCAACCATCAATCCCCCGTTGATAATCCTGAAAATCAGTCTCGAAATTGTCATATTTTCCTTTGTTTCACGTGAAACATCTTTTTGTCGACTCGGGGAAATTCTTTCCCCAGCGCCGTGAATAACCGTCCGTCCGGGAGGAAATCAGTCCTTCGGGGAGGGGTCTTCCGCCAGATCTCCGATCAGCTTTTCAACGCTATCCTTGATTTCTTCCGGCTCAAATCCCAGATGGGATGCCTGGCGGATATAATTACGGGCCAGCTCTTCGATATCATCAGCCCGGGTTGAGTGCCCACCTTCTTCAGCTTCCGGATCAAGGATAAATGTTCCCCTCCCAGGCTGAGTGGAGATGATGCCGGCTCGATCCAGGATCCGGTAGGCCCGGGCCACTGTGTTGAAATTGACACCCAATTCCACAGCCAGGCTCCGGGTAGTGGGCAGCTGTTCTCCCGGCTGGATCGTTCCCTGGGCGATCAATTCCATCACCCTGTGGGCGATCTGTTCTGTAATGGGAACCCTGCTCTGAAACTGGACCTCGATCTCCACCGCGGCTCTCCTTCCATCTTTCATATTGTATCATTGTATCAAAATCAACAATAAATTCTACCGCAATTTCTCCTCGTGGCAAGGGCGGTGGTAAATGATCTGGGAAAGATCC
>JARROG010000106.1:0-6263 GCA_037384185.1 Anaerolineales bacterium
TATGGGGTGTGCTGTATGTCTACCGGGGAACCGGTTCACGTCAGGCGATCCGGGATGCAGAGAGTGTACTGAAGCAGGGTGGTTATGTTGGAATCTTTCCAGAGGGAGGAGCCTGGGCTGAGATGATTCGCCCAGCCAGGCCGGGTGCAGCCTACCTGGCTGCTCGCACCGGAGCGCCCATCCTTCCGGTAGGGTTCACCGGGTTCAATACCGTACTGCCGCTGCGGTTCAAAGATCAAAGCAAGGTCACCGTCCGAATTGGAAAGCCATATCAGCCGGAGACCATAACCGGTCGGGGTAGGGAGAGGCGTGAACAGTTGGACGCGTTGGGAGAAAGGATCATGAAGGAAATTGCCCTCTTGCTGCCTGATCCTCTGCGGGGTAAATTCTCCAGTGACCCCCAGGTTAGAAAGGCTGCCCAGGAGGTATCGAAATACCCCTGGGAGAATGCTTCCTGGGATGAAGTCTGAAAAGAAGCTTAGGGGAAACTCTTAGAAACTCAGCTGGGATAAATAAAATATCCCTGTCAGTCCCACGAAGCTGAGGATCGAGGTCAGGCTGACTATTCCTGCTGTTTCAGTGATCTTATATTCATAACGCTCTGCGAATACTACCAGGGCTATCGCAGCGGGCATACCGTTCTCAAGCAGCAGGAATGTGTTTATTTCCTTTGCGCCAGGTAGAAAGATCTGGATCGTCAGCCAGGCGATCAAGGGAAGGCTCACTATCCGGAACAGGGAGTAAGGTACCGCGTTCTTGAGGGTTTCCCAAGAGAAGCGATCATATATGAACATACCCAGGACAAAAATAGCAATCGCACTGGCCGTTTGACCAACCAGGTTGAGGGCGTTGCTTAAAAATTCCAAGCGAAGACCGGTAATTGAACTGAGGCCGCCCAGCAGGATGGATAAGATCAGGGGATTGGAGAAGATCTTTCCGAGGAAACTGCCGCGCTGCTTTTTGTTATTGGCGAATTCTAGCAAACTTAGGGTGCTGATGATACCCAGCACGCCTAACAGCGAAGCGGCCAGGATCGATAGTTCTAACCATTTGCCGTCCTGGAAAGTCTCAAAGAACGCCACTCCGAAAAATGCGTAGCTGCCGAAGCTGACAGAAAGGCTGAGCAGCACATAAGTATCTTTCTTGAACACTTTGAACCAATATAGAACCAGCAATCCCAGCAAGATAATTACTGTCGGTAGAGTCGTTCCCAGGACCATTTGGGGATCCAGCGCTTTGAGGTCCAGGTGTGAGATCTTGTCAAAGAATAGTGCTGGCAGACCAAAATAGTAGACAAAGGATGACAGCGTCTTGGTGTGGTCTTCCTTAAAGATCTCGAATTTCCTGCTGAAGATACCCAGCAAAACGATGATCAAGATCGTGAATAAGCTCGTTAATACATCCATGTTAAGTCTTTTCTAATCATACATTAAAAGATATTAGGTGATATTGGATCAATTGGAAATTATACTGGGGGGATGGCTGTCGTTGGGGCTGTAGTTCTCACTCTAATAGGATATTAAGAGAGCTTGAAAGTTCCCGTCAGGCATCCATCCAGTCGGATATTTGAGGTACTGCATTTCATGTATAATTTGATTTATGTCCGCTTTCCGTTTTTTCCATCCTCTCACCATCCGGTACGGGGATCTTGATCCACAAGGTCACGTCAATAACGCAGTTTTTCTAACCTACCTGGAACACGCCCGGGTGGCTTATATTCGCCAGCTTGATTTGTGGGACGGCAGATCCTTCCTGGATATTGGATTCATCCTGGCCCGAGTGGAACTGGATTACAGGGCGCCTATCCAGTTGACAGACAATGTGGAAGTCGGCGTACACACATCTCGTCTTGGCAATAAAAGCCTTGACATGGAGTATTTGATCCGGGAGCAGGAAGGTGAATTAATATTCGCAGAAGGGAAAACGGTCCAGGTTGCCTATGATTACCAACAGGGGATCACAATTCCATTGCTGGATTCCTGGAGGGATGTGATCATGTCTTACGAGGGTATCAATTGAAGATCAGGTGAGAATATGATGGATAAATTACCCCAAGTAGATAAAGAATATTTGCTTGATCAATTAGAGAAATTGCTGCTGATTCCCAGCCCTACGGGTTATACAGGGGAGGCGATGGCATATCTGGAAGACCAGTTAAGCGCATTCCCGGGAATCAGCTATCACCGCAGCAGTAAGGGCGCTTTGATCGCTAGCTGGACAGGTGACCTGAAGACTACCCCTCGGGCCCTGACTGCGCATGTTGACACTTTAGGGGCGATGGTCAAGGACATTAAAGACCACGGCCGTCTGAAGCTGACTCAGCTGGGGGGTTATTCTTGGAATACCATTGAAGGAGAAGGCTGTACTGTGCTGACCAGTAAAGGGGAGCCCATTCGGGGAAGTATCCTGCTTAACAAAGCATCCGGGCATGTGTATGGAAAAGATGTCAGCAGTACAGAGAGGAACGAAGAGACCCTGGAAGTACGCCTTGATCTTGTCAGTACCTCTGCAGATCAGACCCGGGAGACAGGTATCGGTGTGGGGGATTATGTGTTCTTTGATCCCCGCCTGGAAATCAACCGGGGTTTTATCCGTTCCCGCCACCTGGATGATAAGGCTGGTGTGGCCTGTATATTAGCCGCTGTGCAAGCTCTGCAGGGAGCTGATCTGCAGCCATCCCAGGATACCGCCTTCCATTTTAGCAACTATGAAGAAGTGGGACATGGCGCGGCGGCAGGGATACCGGCTGGAATTCATGAGCTGGTGGCAGTGGATATGGCTGCAGTTGGCAAGGGCCAGTCTTCGGATGAGCATCACGCTACACTTTGTGTCAAGGATTCTGGAGGCCCTTACCATCACGAGCTGAGCAAGCGGCTGCGTTCCCTGGCTGAAGAACACCGGATCCCCTATGTGGTGGATATCTATCCCCACTATGGTTCGGACGGGGAGGCTCTCTGGCGAGCCGGAGGGGATGTTGCCGTAGCTCTGATCGGCCCTGGTGTGGACGCCTCCCATAACTATGAACGCACCCATAGTGATGCTTTACTGGCCACCACACAGTGGATCATGGCCTATTTACTGAGCTAAGCTGCTAACTGAAGGATGTTTTGTGAGTCAGATCAACTTTGATGCCGCCCGCAGTCGTATGGTGGAGAACCAAATTGCTGCCCGGGGTATCACGTCTCCCCGGGTGCTGGAAGCATTCCGGGAAGTACCCCGCCACCTGTTTGTGCCCGCGAACCAGCAGGTATATGCCTACCAAGATGGTCCACTGCCGATTGGGAAAGGACAAACCATTTCTCAACCGTACATCGTAGCCTATATGACTGAGAAGCTGGCCCTGACTGGTGACGAGAGAGTGCTGGAAATTGGAACCGGATCAGGCTACCAGGCTGCGATCTTAAGCTTGTTGGCGAGGGAAATCCACACCGTGGAACGCCATCCCCAACTTGCTGAGTTTGCTAAAAAGATCTTGAATCAACTGGGTTATGAGAATGTGACAGTCCATCTTGGAGACGGCACGCACGGGCTTCCGGAATTTGGTCCCTATCAGGGGATTATTGTCACAGCGGCTGGACCGGATGTGCCTAATCCTCTGCTGGACCAGCTTGAGGAAGGAGGCCGTCTGATCATGCCGGTGGGGAGAAGAAGAGGGGGACAGGTGTTGCAACTGTTCCAGCGCGTTGAGGGGGAGATCCAGCGGGAGGAACTCAGCCAGGTGGCTTTTGTGCCTTTGATTGGCGAACACGGCTGGGCCCGTGATTAATAATAAGAGGGCGGTTATCAAACCGCCCTCTTCATTCTCTCATTTCTGACCGCAGATGCTTTTATATCCAGGTCAGGGCTGCCAGCACCACCGGCCGTTTTTTGGTCTTACTGTAGAGGAATGAACGGATGGACTGCACCATTTCATTGTGCAGGTCCCCCTGAGTCTTTTCGACAATTTCAATCACCTTCTGGCGGGTGTCATCTATGATGTCATCACCGTCGTGTTTATACACGAATCCCCGAGAGATGATTTCTGGCTCTTCGTGAAGATTTCCTTGTCGGTCCAACACAATGCTGATCAACACAACGCCGTCCTGGGAGAGCTGCTCCCTTTCCCGGACAACCGATGGGCCGATTTCACCAACCCGGGACCCGTCCACAAAGACATAACTGCCAGGGATGCGGTCTTTGATCTTCATTTCACCGTTCTCAAATTCGATCACCTGTCCGTTCTCGATAACCAGGATATTGTCTTTTTCGAATCCGGATTCCTCAGCCAACACAGCATGCTGCTTGAGATGGCGGAGTTCACCGTGAATCGGAATCAGGAATTTGGGCTGGACCATATTCAGCATCAATTTCATTTCATCTTGATTGGCGTGTCCAGAAACGTGCACGCCGCCAGCAAGGGGTTCATAGACAACGTTGGCACCCCGCCTGAAAAGAGAGTTGATGGTCTTGAAGACCGTTTCCTCATTTCCTGGTATGGCATGGGAGGAAAGCACGATGGTATCGTCTTTGATCAGTTCGAATCTTCTATTGGTTCCTCTGGCCAACCTACCCATGATCGAATATGGCTCGCCTTGGGATCCAGTGGCCATTAAGACCACGTCCTTGGGTTTCATATTCAGGGCTTCATCAATATCTACTTCAATGTCGGAAGGGATCTCCAGATAGCCAAGTTTTTTGGCCATTTTAGAGTTCTGCTTCATACTGTAACCAACAAAAGCTACTTTTCTGTGATAGCGTTCCGCCGTATCGATTACCTGCTGCATGCGGGAGACCAGCGATGCAAATGAGGCAACGATAATCCGACCGGGAGCAGTCCGAAAAACCTTGTCAAGGGAGTCGTTGATCACTAACTCGGAGGGAGTCCAACCAGGTTTATCGGCATTGGTGGAGTCTGCCAGCAGGGCTAATACACCCCGGCCGGAGAATTCCGCCAATTTGGCAAAATCGGTTGGCCAGCCGTCTACTGGGGTGGGGTCGAACTTGTAATCCCCGGTGTGGACGATCAATCCATCCGGACAGGTGATTCCTAAGCCTACACTGTCCGGGATAGAGTGGCAAACGTGGAAAAATTCCACTTCGAAGGGTCCGATATGAACCGATTCGCCGGCGTGGACTGTGTTTATAGTAGTTTTGTTTAACAGACCTTTCTCAGACAAATTGACTTCGATCAGGCCTTTGGTGAGCGGAGTGGCATATAAAGGAACGTTAATTTCCTCCAGAACATGCCCCAAGGCTCCAACGTGGTCCATATGACCGTGGGTGACGACAATGCCGCGGATGATATCCTTATTTTCTTTTAGATATTCGAAATCAGGAATGATGTAATCAATCCCCAGCATATCGTTGTCAGGAAACATCATTCCGGCATCTACGATCAGGATATTGTTCCCGTACTCGTAGACCATCATGTTCTTTCCTACTTCCCCCAGTCCTCCCAGGGGAATGATTCTTAAATTATTCTTACTCATCTTCTATATCCTTCTATATTCTATTATTCTAATTATGCTCTCGGACATCGGTTGATGTCATCGAGAGTTGACTTTTCAACAAAAAACCCGGTCGGGAAACCGGCCGGGCAGTGCCTTGGAATTCATATTCGAAATTTAGTCTTACGATAAAACTTAAAATATTGATCTTCGTCGAGCAGTACCGCTGTGCTGGTTTTTTCGCCAGCCGGTATTTATTAACCGGGCTCATTTTAGCACGGGAACCCTGTTTTGTCAAAAGGGGATCCCACCATGCTCAGGTTACTCTCCCTCCGGTCCCGCATAAAATATCCGATAAATAACACCTTGCAGGTCATCAGAGAGATATAGACTGCCATCGGGTCCCTGAATGATATCTGTGGGTGCTCCCCAGGGTGTGCCGTCCGGACTGACCCAGCCAGTGGCGAAATCTTCAACGTCCAGTTGGGGTTCTCCTTTCCTGGGAACACGGATAACTTTATACCCCCGCGCCGAATCTCCGCTCCCAGTTCCGTGAAGAGCGATGAATATATCATTTTGATATTCTGGGGGAAATAAATCCCCATCATAAAAGGTCAAACCAAAAGGTGCACTTTGGCTCTCTATTTCTGCTCTCGGATTTAACAAGCTTTCATTGCATGAAGATTCATCCCCAAAATCAGGATCAACGATTCTCCCTGCATGGCAATAGGGCCAACCCCCATTAGCTTCAATATAGAGAGCATAGAGTGTGTCAGGTGGTAAATTATCCGATAAACCTTCCCGTTCCATATGTGCTACCCAGAGGATCGGTTGGTT
>JARROG010000107.1:0-6962 GCA_037384185.1 Anaerolineales bacterium
CTCGCCCTCCAGGAAAGGCGCCGCGCCAGGACTGGTCAGGGCAGTTTTCTCCGCCTCTTCCTCACTGATGTCTGCCGGCACGTCAATGCGGTCCCTCAGTTTACCGTTAACCTGAATGATCAAGGTGATCTCATCCTTAACCAGCAATTCCGGATCCACCTCCGGCCACTGCTGATTGTGGACCGAATAGGGTTTCCCCAGCACCTCAGTCCAAAGTTCCTCAGCGATATGAGGAACAGCTGGAGCCATCATCAGCAGGTAAGTCTCCAGGATCCCCGGCCATTCAGGGTGATTCCCAGCCCCTTCCCGCCAGGCGTCGTAGAGCGTATTCAGCAGTTCCATCAGGGTAGAAATGATGGTATTGAACTCAAAACGCTCATAGTCACGGGTAACCCGGTCCAGAGCAGCGTGCAGTGTTTGCTTTACACTTTTAATCAGATCCGGGGATACCTCCCCTTCCTCTGACTCCTCGGTGAACAGATTCCAAACCCGGTTCAACCAGCGCTCGGTGCCGGCGATCCCCTGACTGTTCCAGGGACCGCCCAGATCCCAACGCGCAAAGAACATCAAATAGCCCCGCACTGTATCTGCCCCATATTGGTTCACCAGGTCATCCGGCGACACCACATTGCCGCGGCTCTTGGACATCTTCTCCCCATCCTCCCCTAGCACCATACCCTGATTGCGCAGCTGGAGCATTGGTTCATGGCCTTCAGTTATCCCCAGATCCCGCAGTGCTTTGTGGAAGAAGCGAGTATAGATCAGATGCATGTTAGCATGCTCTATGCCACCAGTATAAACATCAACCGGCATCCAGTAATCATACTCCCTGGGATCGAACGGTCCATCCGAGTACTCTGGACTGAGATAACGCAGATGGTACCAGGAGGAGCACATGAAGGTATCCATGGTATCAGTCTCTCGAACACCTGGCTCTCCGCAAACAGGACAGGTGGTTTCTTTCCAGGTAGGATGAAGCTTAAGAGGACTCTCACCAGTTGGCAGCCACTCAACGTCCTTTGGCAGCAGAACTGGCAAATCCTCCTCAGGGACGGGATTCCAGCCGCACTCCGCACAATGAACCATGGGTATTGGTGCGCCCCAGTACCGCTGGCGGGATATCAACCAATCACGCAGCTTGTAGCTAATTGCTTCCTTACCAAGTTCTTCCGCTTCTAACCAGTCGATCACTTTCGCCAGGCCAGGGTTTTTCCGACCCTTGTCGTCAGTCACCTGTGTGCCGTTGAACTGAGCACTGTTGATCATCATGCCAGGACCGACATAAGCTTCAGCCATGGTCTCCCCATCAAAATTTTCCCCTTCTGGCTGGATGACCGGAATGATCTCCAAACCGAACTGGCGAGCAAAGGCGAAATCCCGTTCATCATGGGCTGGTACAGCCATGATCGCTCCATAGCCGTAGCCCATCATCACATAATCGGCAATCCAGATTGGGATCCGGGCCTCATTAACTGGATTGATCGCATAACCACCAGTAAAAACGCCTGTTTTTTCCTTGTCAGCCGCCGCCCGCTGAATCTCAGTTTTTCCGGCAGCTTCTTGCTGATAGTTCCGGACCGCCTCTCGCTGCTCAGCAGTCGTAACAGCATCAACCAGGGGATGCTCCGGAGCCAGGACCATAAAAGTTGCTCCCCAGAGCGTATCCGGTCTGGTAGTAAAGACAGTCAGCTCTGCGCCTTCCTCGGTCTTGAAATAAACATCAGCCCCTTCCGAGCGTCCGACCCAGTTGGTTTGCAAGGTCCTGACCCGGTCCGGCCAGTCAATCTGAGAGAAATCAATCAACTCGTCGGCATATTTGGTGGTCTTGAAAAACCACTGTTCGAGATCTTTCTTGATCACTTGTGTGCCACAACGCTCGCAATGGCGGTCATCGCCGTGGACCTGCTCCCGGGCCAATGTAGTATTGCACTGCGGGCACCAGTCCACGGGGGATCGCTTCCGATAAGCCAAGTCGTTATTAAAAAACTGGATGAAGAACCACTGAGTCCATTTGTAATAGGAAGGATCAGCCGAGACCGCCTCACGGCGCCAGTCGATCATAGCCCCCATGCTCCTCAGCTGGACCCGCATGCGGTCAATATTGTCAAAAGTCCATTCCTGGGGGTGAATGCCCCGTGAAATGGCAGCATTCTCAGCCGGCAGACCGAAAGCGTCAAATCCCATCGGAAACAAGACATTGTAGCCCTGCATACGTTTGAAGCGCGCTCTGGCATCAGATGGCGCCATGGCATACCAGTGGCCGATATGCAAATCCCCAGAGGGATAAGGCAGCATGGTGAGAGCATAGAACTTCTTCTTGTTTTCGTTTATATCTGCGTTATAGAGCCCATCAGCTTCCCACTTTGCCTGCCATTTAGGCTCGATCTCACCAGGCTTGTATTCTTTCACCATTGACCACACTCCCTTCTGAAAAGAAACTCTTAATAATTCAATTCTCGAAATATATTAAACAAAAAGACCTTCGCCAATCAGGGACGAAGGATCTCTCCGCGGTACCACCCTGTTTGTGATGGCAAGCATCACCTCTTGGGGCCTCTATAACGGGAGGAGCCGCTGCCCCTTACTAACATTCAGGGACAGATCCACAGTTTCCTGTGCCGGGCGAGTTCGATCTCCTGGCGCTTTGGGGACGCCGTTGGTGAAACTCTCAGCCGGTGGTTTCACCTCTCTGCCAAATAACCTACTACTCCCGATATTGATATCTCACACTTCCTTCTGGAAGTGGTTTTCAGTGGACCCAGTGGGATTCGAACCCACGACCTTCTCAATGCCATTGAGACGCGCTCCCAGCTGCGCCATGGGCCCAGGGATTAAGGTCTTATTTTACTTGTTTCCAGTCTCCTAGTCAACCGGAGTGGACCTGGCGGGATTCGAACCCGCGACCTCATCAGTGCGATTGATGCGCGCTCCCAACTGCGCTACAGGCCCAATTTACCACCCGGACATTGTAGTTTAGGGTGTTATTGATGTCAAGGATGGCAGCGGAAAGGCATTTATTCAGAGGTTGAAAGAGAGTTTGTGGGATAAGCAATAGATTTTAGCCCTTCGGCTTCAAGATAGATGACTTTGATCTTTGGGAATCTAGCCCGGATTTTGTCCTCTATACGGTCTATGGCAGCAGCGATCCGGTTAGCGTCCAACCCTGAACTGAATTAAAAAAGAAGGATATATTATTGAGCGATCTAGCCCCCCCAGGATGCGCATTGAAAGATGCTTGATCCGCTATCGGGTCAGGAAGTTGGGCTGCCGGTCATTTGACAGGGGAAGGAGAAATTACATCCCCTAGAAACCGCAGCAGCCTTTCATTCACCTGGTCCGCACCTTCTAATTGAGGAAGATGACCGACGCCCTCGATAATAAAGATTTGGATCCCGGGAATGAGTTCCTCGAGTAGTGCAATTTGATCCGAGCCAATCGTACCGTCTTCCCTTCCCCAAATCAGCAGGACAGGTAAGTCAGTTTCTTGCAGCTGACGATACTTATCGGCCGGATCAAGGTCGGTCAAATTCCTGATTGTTGACAGCAAGGCTCGTCCTGTACCCCGATATTGCAGTTGGACCCGATACTTCGATTCCCACTCCGGATATTTTTCCGGATGGACAAAGTCGGCTGCCTGTATTTTGGGAAGCACAATTGGCTCCATAACTGCTGTCATCAGATATTCACCAACCAGAGGGATATTTAAAGGGAAGATATCCTTCCAGGTAGTTTGAGAGACTTCGGGAGCAATCAGGACCACACCAGAGGTCTGTTCAGGATGTAAAGATGCAAAACGGGCAGCGATCGGTCCCCCCATGGAATGACCTACTACAACTATGGGACCATGCATTTCAAGTGCGGTAATCAGCTCTTCCAGCTGCCTTACAAATAGATCAAGATCATATTCCACTGCAGGGCGGGCAGAAAATCCCCTTCCGTAAAGATCATAGCTTAACACCTGGTAGCCGGCATCTTCTAAAACTCCTGCTGTTGGCTCCCATTCATAGGAAGGAACAGAGAACCCGTGTATCAGCACCACCAGGGGGGCATCAGATGGACCCATCAGGCTGTAATGGACGACACCTTTCGAAAGGTCAATAAAATCTCCCGGTGCTTTCTGGCCGGTATCCAAATCGAGCCGCTCTGTATCCAGGGTAAAATAAAGGCCGGTCAGAACGACGGCCAGTCCAAGAATGATCCCCAAGGTAAGCTTCCACCACACAGAACCCTCTCTCATCTGTCCTCCTCTATTTGCCTCATTTCCATTATATCCCTGTTAACTTGGTTTCCATCCCAGCACGGCTCATCACCTACCTGTTGATATGGTAAAAAAAGGGAACAAAAACAGCAGATAGCACGTCCTAGATCTATGGAATAAATTGGAGGAAATATGAAGAACAATCACACTCGAAGAGATCTCCTCTTTGCGTCCATGATCTTGATATTACTGGGAGGCTGCAGCCTGAACCTCAGCAATATTGCAGATCCACTGCAAGGAACAAGCTGGACTCTGAAAAATTATTCAGGCAAGGACCTTCTTCCAGGGTCGGAAATGACAGCGACTTTCGAAGACGGGAAAATCAGCGGGGCAGCCAGCTGCAATCGCTATTTTGCCTCCTACATAACGGAAGGTGAAACGCTGATAATCGAAGGTTTAGCGTGGACAGAAATGGCCTGCCTGGATCCTGAGGGAATCATGGCTCAGGAAAGTGAGATCATGCGTATGCTGGGCGCTGCAGAATCCTATCAAATCCAAGGGGACCAACTGGTCATTCAGGACGCTGAAGCCGAGAAGCTGATCTTCACTCCCCAGCAAGCTGATTGAAGAAAGAATTAACCTTAACCAAAAAATAGATCTCTCAAATTCCTTAATTCAATCCAGGGTTGATTCTAAAATACGTTATCATAGAAGAAATATTCTCTGGAACTCTTAACTATTCATCTCCCTCCATGTGGATGTGAAAGGAGCGCCCGTGCCTGATAAACAACACCTACAACGACAGCAAATACTGCAGAATACTATAAAGAAATCTGGCATCCAGGCTGCGGCATTCAATCCTGGCCCGGATCTGAATTATTTAACCGGCCTTGATTTCCATTTGATGGAGCGACCGGTGATTTTTATCTTGCCCCAGGATGGCAGTCCCGTGATGGTCCTTCCTGAATTAGAAAGCGCCAAGATGGAGAACCTCCCCTACCCGATTCGACCCTTTTTCTACAATGAAAATCCGGATAGCTGGACAGATATTATTCGAGCAGCCTTAAAGAAAGCTGGCGTCCAAAAAGGGAAAATGGGTGTGATCCCTCGCCGGCTGCGGCTGCTTGAGCTGAACTACCTCCAGGCAGCAGCCCCTGAACTTGAGTTGGTCAGCGCCCAGGACCTGATATCTCGAATACGGATGGTCAAGGATTCCGAGGAAGTTGAGAAGATGCAGGAAGCGGTCCGGATTGCCGAATGTTCTCTGGCAGCAATTTTATCCTCAATCAAACCAGGGCTCAGTGAGAAGGAACTGGCATCTCGATTGGTAAGCCGTCTGCTGCAGCAGGGTTCTGACCCAGAGCTGCCTTTCTTCCCAATCGTGTCGTTTGGAGAAAACTCGGCCAACCCTCCTGCCTCCCCTGGAGACCGAATCCTCCAGGAAGGAGATCTGGTGCTGATTGATTGGGGAGCCGCCTACCACGGTTATTATTCCGATATCACTCGGGTCTTCGCGTTGGGAGATCTGCATCCCGAAATTGAAAAGATCGCCCAATTCGTAAGAGAAGCCAACCTGGCAGCCCGGGCAGCGGTAAAACCGGGTGTTTCGGCCAGCGAGGTTGACCGGGCAGCCCGCCAGGTGATCAGTGAAGCTGGATATGGTGAGTTCTTTACTCACCGCACTGGCCATGGATTGGGTCGGGAAGCCCACGAAGAACCTTACATCAGCCAGTTTGATGAGACTATCCTGGAACCGGGAATGACCTTCACAATCGAGCCAGGCATTTATCTTCCCAATCGTGGTGGTGTGCGCATTGAGGACGATATACTGGTGACCGAGGATGGGGGCCGATCACTTACCAACCAGCCCCGAGTCCTCAGCCAACTTCTACCTGAGGATCTACTTTAGGGACAACCTGATTTGCCTTCAACAGAACCACTACACTGGAGATCAAGATGATCGTCAAGAACGCAGAACCTTTCTATTTTCCGGGGAATGAAACAGGTTGTTTGCTAATCCATGGATTCACTGGTGCGCCAACTGAAATGAGACCACTGGGGGAAGTGTTTTTACTCGGCCTCTCGATGGGCGGAGTACTCACCCTTTACCATGCTTCATTTTTACCCATTGCCGGCCTGGTCAGCATGTCCACCATCTACCAAATCGATGATGCCCGTCTGAAGATACTGCCTATCTTATCAAAATTCGTCAAATATATTGATAAGGGGAAATCGGATTGGCAGGACGAACAAGCAGTAGAGGACCATTTTTCCTACGATTACTACCCTACCAAAGCTTTGCTTCAGCTTGCCAAGCTGCTGGAAGCCATGCGGAATACACTACCGGATGTTACTGTGCCAGCTTTGCTGATGCATTCCCGCCTGGACATCGGCGTACCCCTCGCCAATCTAGAAAAGATCTACCGTGCGATAGGAACTCCAGAAAACCTCAAAGAGAAAATTGTCCTCGAACACAGCGGGCATGTTGTGACCAGGGATAAAGATAAGGAGATAGTATTCAGCGCCATCTCGAATTTCATCAATGAAAATATCCCTCCTTCCTCATGAAACGGGATTTTGTTCTGGTGCTCGTCAGCCTGACTATTTGGGGAATAGGTGAGAGCGCCTTCTATTATTTTCAGCCCCTTTACTTACAGGAGTTAGGCGCTTCCCCATTGGCAATCGGGGGAATCCTGGGAGCAATGGGACTGGCAATGACCATCGTCCACATTCCGGCTGGTTACCTGGCCGACCGCATCGGCCG
>JARROG010000108.1:0-9837 GCA_037384185.1 Anaerolineales bacterium
CTTCGTCCCTCTTCACTAAAAAAAGAGCAAAGACGGATCTTTGCTCTTTTTCTCGTTTGTTTGGGAATGATCAATCCCGGTTATTTACAGCCGATTGGGCCGCAGCCAGCCGCGCTACCGGCACACGGTAGGGAGAACAGCTGACATAGTTGAGGCCGATCTTGTAGCACCAGTCAATTGATTCTGGATCGCCGCCGTGCTCGCCGCAGATACCGACTTCTAGATCCACGCGCGTCCCCCGGCCTTTCTTGACCGTCAGATCCATCAGCTGACCCACACCGTGGGTATCGATGGTCTGGAAAGGATTGCGGGGCAGGATGCCGTCCTCGACATATTTCACCAAGAAATTGCGTTCAGCATCATCCCGGCTGTAACCAAAGGTGAATTGGGTCAGGTCGTTGGTCCCAAAGGAGAAGAACTCGGCTGTTTCCGCGATCTCGTCCGCGGTCAGACCAGCCCTGGGGATCTCGATCATGGTTCCAAATTTATAGGCAAACTCGACGCCTTTTTCCTCCATCACCTTCTTGGCGATCTCCTCCAGTTTGGGCTGGATGAAATGGAGCTCATTGACATGTCCGGTAAGCGGGATCATCACCTCGGGATGAGGTTCAAAGCCGCGCAGTTTGACATCCGCAGCCGCCTCGAATATCGCCCTCACCTGCATGCTGACGATCTCGGGCATGACCACGCTCAAGCGCACGCCGCGCAGTCCCATCATTGGGTTGCTTTCGTGCAGGTTCTGCACGTTGGCCAGCAGTTCTTCTTTCTGCTCGTCCACTTTACCATTGATCCGGTTAGCGATCACCTCTTCCAGCAGCTCGTGCTCATCAGGCATGAACTCATGCAGCGGAGGGTCGATCAAACGGATGATCACCGGCAGGCCGGTCATGGCCTCGAAAAGCCCGTCAAAATCACTGCGCTGGTAAGGCAGTAATTTATCCAGAGCTGCCTGACGTTCTTTCACGGTATCAGCCAGGATCATGTTCTGTACGATCGGCAGCCGTTCGGGCTCAAAGAACATGTGCTCGGTCCGGCACAGACCAATCCCCTGGGCACCATAAGTACGGGCCCGCCGGGCATCTTCTGGATAATCGGCGTTTGCCCAGACCATCAAACCGCGTGTAGGCCAACCCTTAGGTGCTTTACGGATATCCTTGGTTGCAGAAATCTCATCCGCCCATTCCAAAAGCTCCATCAACTCGGTCTGCTCCTCCAAAGAAGGCGCAACCGAAGGAATTTCACCCAGGAACACTTCCCCGGTGGTGCCATCTACCGAAAGATAATCTCCTTCCACAACCTTTTGCCCGGCAGCTTCCAGGCTTCTATCCTGCATATTGATTTGAATATCGGATGCTCCGACAACGCAGGGGATGCCAAATTGGCGGGCAACCACAGCCGCATGGGAGGTAGCACCACCCTCGCTGGTCAGAATGCCTTTCGAAGCCAGCATACCATGCACGTCATCTGGTTTTGTAAAGGGGCGGACCATGATCACATCCTCTCCGCCATTCTTTGCCTTATCTTCCGCCATATCTGCATCGAAGTAGATCCGCCCTACAGCTGCACCAGGAGATGCGTTCACACCAGTGGCGATCAATCTGCCGTGTGCTTCTGCATCGTCTTTGGCCTGGTGGTCGAATTGAGGATGCAGTAAGGTATCCACCTGAGTGGGCTCCACCCTCATAACCGCTTCTTCTTTACTGATCAAACCCTCAGAGACCATATCCACCGCAATCTTGACTGCCGCTTTGGCAGTGCGTTTTCCATCGCGGGTTTGCAGCATCCACAGTTTTCCTCGCTCAATAGTGAATTCCACATCCTGCATTTCCCGATAATGGTTTTCCAGTTTTTCGGTAATCTCCTGAAACTGCTTATATACCTCGGGAAGTTCCTCTTTTAATTTGGAGATATCATCAGCGTTGCGGATACCAGCCACCACGTCTTCCCCTTGAGCGTTCAGGAGGTATTCACCCCAGAGTTTCTTCTCACCAGTGGAGGGATTGCGGGTGAAAGCCACCCCGGTCCCAGAGGCTTCTTCCATGTTCCCAAATCCCATCGTGACCACGTTGACTGCCGTGCCCAGATCGTGGGGAATGCCGGCCGCATTGCGGTAATCTACTGCCCGCTTGCCAGTCCAGGAAGCGAATACAGCTTCTGTAGCCATCCGAAGCTGTTCGTAGGGATCCTGCGGAAAATCAAAACCCTTCTCTTTTTTGATGATCTTCTGAAATTCGGAGGTCAGCTTTTTCCAATCATCTGCCTCCAAATCGGTGTCCATTTCCACACCTTTCTTATCTTTATACTCTTCAAGCACTTCCTCAAAAGCCTCATCGTTGATGCCCAATACCACGGAGCCGAACATCTGCACCAGCCGGCGGTAGGCATCGTATACGAATCTCTCGTCACCTGTCAGGGCAACCATACCTTTGGCTGTCTCGTCATTCAAGCCAAGATTGAGCACGGTATCCATCATCCCGGGCATTGACTTCACTGCGCCAGAACGGCAGGAAACCAGCAGCGGATTCTCAGGATCCCCAAACTCCTTGCCCGTCCGCTTCTCAGTGGATTTCATTGCCTCTAGTTCCTGATCCCACATCCCCTCAGGGAACTTATTCCCCGCCTCAATATAGGCGTTACAGGCTTCCGTAGTCACGGTGAAACCGGGAGGAACCGGGATACCGATCCTGGTCATTTCTGCCAGATTGGCTCCTTTGCCGCCCAGCAGGGCGCGCACGTCATCCCAATCACCGCCTACATGTTTTTCTGCTTCTTCTACTTCTTGGAACGTATAGACCCATTTGTGGTCCGCCATTCAAAACCTCCTGCTTGATAACCTAAAACACAACAATACCTGGAGGATTCCCTCCAAACGTAGTATTGTACCATTTTTTGATCTGGTGATACTGGGGTTTCCCCTATTCCAGGCTAAATCACAGCCGCTCCGGTCCAAGGTTCGAGCGTCAAATTCAGTTCTGTACCGGAGACAATGCTTTCCTCGCTGGAATTGAGATCGCGGACAATGCGTCCATCCCGCCAGCTGAGTTGTTCCACGTTCAATCGATAGCTGCGCCTTGAACCACTGGCATTCAAGGCTACCAGCAAATTCTCCTCTCCGAGCTTTCTGGCATAGGCATAAGCACCGCGCTTGGCGTCCCGATGGATTTCCAGGAAGGATCCTCTTCTGAGAACTGGACGGTTTTTACGGATAGCGATCCAGCTTTGGATATAGCCGCGCAGTTCACGGTTCCAGGCTGCCTCGTCCCAGGGAAATGCCCTCCGGCAGTCCGGATCCTTTCCGCCTTCCAAACCGATCTCATCGCCGTAATAGATCGCTGGGGCACCCGGGAAGGTCATCTGGAACAGATAAGCCATCTTCAGTTTTGCCAGATCGCCTTTCAGTTCAGTCCTAATCCGGGCGGTATCATGGGATCAAAGAGGGTTATACATGGCAAACACATTCTCTCGGTCATATTGAGTAAGCTGGCGGTTGATGATCTTACCAAATTCATCGGCAGTGATCTTCTCAATCAGCAAACCAATGATGCCGTCCCTGATCGGATAATTCATCAATCCATCAAAGCTTCTCGAGCCCACCCAGCGTGGGTCCCCATCCCAAATTTCTCCCACCAGGTAAGCATCGGAATTCACGGCTTTGACCACAGATCTAAATTCCTCCCAGAATTCGTCGTTGTCAATTTCATTAGGAACGTCCAACCTCCAACCATCAGCCCCAAGCTGGATCCAGTATCGAGCCACATCCAGAATATACTTGCGAACCAAAGGATTGTCCGTATTGAATTTCGGCAGACTTTTAAAGTTCCACCAGGCCTCATAATCATGAGCTTCCCCATGAGAGTAAGCATCAGGTGGGATCTTCTTCAAATTAAACCAATCGGCATACGGTGAGTATGTGGTGTTCTCCAGGACGTCATTGAAGGCGAAAAATCCTCTACCGCAGTGATTGAAGACACCATCGATGATGATCCGGATCCCATTGGTATGGGCAGCGTCTAACAAAGCCAGAAAATCCTGTTTATCGCCCAGTTTGCGATCGATCATATAATAATCGCTGATATTGTAGCGGTGATTCGAAGTCGCCTGGAATATCGGATTGAAATAGATAGCCGTGATACCCAGATCAAGCAGGTAGTCCAACTTTTGGATCACACCCCGTAAATCTCCTCCCTGAAATCCCCACATAGTGGGTTTCGCACCCCATTCTTCCAGATTGGGAGGATCATTCTCAGTATCACCGTTGTGGAATCGGTCAGGGAAGATCTGGTAAAAAACAGCGTCCTGAACCCAGTATGGCACTGTCATTGATATCGTCATTCCTCCTGAAACGTGTTAATCAGGGGCAATTGTAACACTCCCGGCTGGTGAATAAGTCATCAAAATTGAAATGCAGGAGACCCAATCAGCTGAAACGCCTCAAAATTTCCCGCACACCTGGAAGATATTGCCCTCCAAAAAGATTGAGGTGATTCAATAAGTGATACAGATTGTAGAGCGGATAGCGCTCTCGAAAACCGCTGGGCAGAGGGTTCACTTCCAGATAGGACGCATAGAACTCCTGCGGATAGGAGCCGAACAGTTCGGCCATGGCCAGATCAGTTTCCGCCCAACCAAAATAAACAGCCGGATCGATGAGAGCTGGGCATCCCTGGGAATCACTGATCAGGTTGCCGCTCCACAGATCCCCGTGAAGTAGAACAGCTGGTTCCTGAAGGAGCAGGGCATCCAGCTTATCAAGAAGTACTGTACTCCTCCGAAGGTCATCCTCGGTCAGGATTCCCTGATCCACTGCCTGCCTGATCTGAGGGATCAGCCGCCGTTGGCGAAAGAACTCGATGCCGTCTTCCATCCAGCCGTTGTGCTGAACACTAAATCCCAGATAGTTATCATGGTGAAAACCAAATCGCTGGTTCTGCTGCTGATGGAGGCAGGCTAGCTGCCTTCCATACATCTCCCAGAAATCATCCCTCCGGGGAGCTGGGGACAAGTCCTCCAGCAGCAGGAAGTTTTCGCCAACCAGGATCACCTTCGGAATTGCAGGACCGTCCTTCACTCTTAAACTCCGCAGGCCCTCTGCTTCCCGCAGGAACATATCAACGGGGGCAGATTGATTGGACTTCAGGAAATAGCTTTCCCCTGTTGAAGTGTGCAGGATCCGGGCTTGATGGATACAACCTCCTCCCACAGGGGAGATGCTGCGTAGTCTGCCCTTTCCTGCAGTAACCAGCCAGCCCGCGACCTCAGGAGGTAATCCTTCCACTTTCCAGCGCCTCCACTAAACCTTCCACAGAACGCTCCACAATCTCATAAGTGCGTTCAAAACCCTCTGGACCGCCATAATAGGGATCCGGAACATCCAGACCCCCATGTCCCTGGGGATCGAATTCTCTCATCATCCGGATCTTTTTCAACTGGCTCTCAGCGGATGTCCAGTTTTCGAGGATACGTCTGTTCGCCTGGTCCATGGCAATAATCAGGTCAAAGCGATCCAGCTCATCTTTCTGAAATTGGCGGGCCCGTCCGTCATACTGGAAACCTCGTTCCCTGGCTGTCTGGCGCATCCTTCGGTCCGGCTGCTCACCAACATGATAAGCCGAGGTTCCAGCGGAATCCAACTGATATTTTTCCTCAATTCCCCGCTGCTGCAAGATCCGGCGAAATAGATTTTCCGCCAGTGGACTGCGGATGATATTTCCTTGGCAAACAAAACAAATTTTCATCACACCTCCTGTTCACCCACTATACTACCATCAGCAATGTTGGAAAGCACCCAGGCAGTGAAATGGATGACTTTCCTGGTTTCAGTTAATCGTGTATAATATGGGCAGCTTTTGGAACCTTGAATAGCTCCAGAAGCAGACAAAAACACTAGCGTTTTGGTCAAAGGACCAGAACAAAATGCCGGGGTAGACTGCATACGGTGTAAATCCAGACCCAAATTTTATTGGAATCACCTGCAAAGTATGTACTACCCCACTAAACAAAGGCCGCCGAAAGCAGCATCTCGGCCGCGGTACTGATAAAACGAACTACCATCACGATATGGTATTGAAGTAGGACCACATCAAAATAGCGTTGATACCATTTGCCAGGCAGCGGTCAGGTATTCAAGGGTAGATAATACCCTCTGTCCAAAGTCCTGGCATACCTCAACCTCGTGAAAGGTACCTCAAATCAGCCGTGGCCGCAAAAGGCGCCAACACGGCTGTTTTATGTTAACGATAACCAGGCTGGGGAACCTCAAAAGAAAAATCCTCAACGCCTGAATGTTTATCTGGATGGAGAGTTTGCGTTTGGTATCTCCCGGGCAGTTGCTCCCTGGTTGACCGAGGGTGAGCAGCTCACCCAGCAGAAGATAGATGACCTGAAAGATCGGGACCAGGCTGAATCTGCTTACCAGCGGGCTCTCAACTTCCTCAGCTACAGGATCCGCTCAACTCAGGAAATTCGTCAGAATCTAAGCAAACACCAGATTGAGGAAGAAATCATCCAGCAGGTGCTGGAACGGCTCCGTCAGGTATCTCTGGTAGATGACCGGGCTTTTGCGAAGCAGTGGATCCAGAACCGAAATCAATTCAAACCGCGCGGGAAACGTGCTCTTTCTTCAGAACTATATCGGAAAGGCATTCCCCAGTCCATCATCCAGGATGCCCTGGAGGATCTGGACGAGCGAACTCTGGCCTGGAAATGCGGGCGAAAGAAAGCTCTTCACTACCAGCGATTGGAAAAAGAAAGTTTTCAAAAGAAGCTGTATGGTTACCTCTATCGGCGCGGTTTCCCTTATGCCATTTGCCAGGAGGTAGTCTCCGGCCTTTGGGAAGAAATAAAACAGGAATCATAGTGATCATTCGTTAAACAAAAGAAAATGTAGTCCAGAAAAGGGGCTTACCATGAATCCAATGTTTATCCTTATCAGTTTGTTAGCCCTCGTATTAGGAATCGGGATCGGCTATTTTATCAAGAATTACTTGATCTCCCGCGATGTAGATCAAAAGCAATCCACAGCCAATCGCATCCTCAACGAGGCAGAAAGAAAATCCACTGAGATCGTCAAGGAATCGCAAAATCGAGCAATTGAGATCGTCCAGGCGGCAGAAAAAGACTCCCTGAAACGGCGCCAGGAGATCACCCGGTATGAGGAGCGACTGCAAAGCCGCAGTGACCAGCTCGACCGCCGGGCTGAGAAACTGGAAGATCGCGAACATGCCATCAGCCAGCGCCAGAGCGCGCTGGATAAGAAAGCGAACCAGATTGATGAGATGTTCAGCCAGGTTGCTGCAGAGCTCGAAAACATCAGTCAGATGACCCAGGCAGAAGCCCGGGATCTGCTGCTTGAGCGGGTCGAGCAGGAAGCCCGTAATGACATGTCCCGCATCGTCCGGGAAATCGAAGCGGAAGCCAGAGAACAGGGAGAGCGCAAAGCCCGCAAGTTGATTGCTGATGCCATTCAGCGGGTTGCCTCGGACCATGTGGAAGAGGTCACCTCCTCTACAGTGCCCTTGCCATCCGACGACATGAAAGGCCGCATCATCGGCCGCAACGGCCGCAACATCCGGGCTTTCGAAAAAGCTGCAGGTGTGGATGTGATTGTGGATGACACACCAGAAGCCGTAACCATCTCCTGCTTTGACTCTGTCCGCAGAGAGGTGGCCAAGAATGCTATGCAAAAATTGGTGCTGGACGGCAGGATCCACCCAGCCCACATTGAACAGATCATCGAGAAAGAGCAGGATGAGATCGAGAGGGTCATCGTGGAGGCTGGTGAACAGGCAGCATATGATGCTGGCGTCCCTGGGCTTCACGCAGATATCCTGAAAATGCTGGGGCGGCTGAAATTCCGCACCTCCTACGGGCAGAACCAGCTTGCCCACGCCGTAGAATCCGCTCAATTGGCATCTGTGCTGGCTTCCGAGATGGGCGCAGATGTGGAGATCTCAAAAGCCGGCGCGCTGCTGCACGATCTGGGCAAAGCCATGGACCACAACGTCGAAGGCACCCACGCTCAATTGGGCGCTGAGTTTGCCGAACGGCATGGTGTGGGGCCAAAGATTGTCAACGCTATCGCCTCTCACCATCATGAATTTGAACAGCAGACTGTGGAAGCCATCATCGTTGAAGCAGCAGATGCAATATCCGGCGCCCGGCCCGGTGCGCGGCGGGAAAGTCTGGAGCAGTACCTCAAACGCGTCAGAGCTCTGGAAGACGTGGCCAATTCTTACAATGGCGTCAAGAACAGCTATGCACTGCAGGCTGGCAGGGAAGTGCGTATCTTCGTTCGCCCCGACCAGGTAGATGACTATGAAGCTTCTCGGCTTGCGAAAGACATTGCCAAGACTATCGAGGAAACCATGCAGTATCCTGGGAAGATCAAGGTCACTGTGATCCGGGAAACCCGGACAGTCGATTACGCGAAATAGAGTCAAAAAGAGACGAAGTTTCTTAAAGAAACTTCGTCTCTTGATTTAATAGATTTCATCCCTTCTTAGTTCACTCACAAGAACGGATTATTTACCTTCTCATACCCCACGGTAGTTTCTGGACCGTGCCCAGGATAGATGCGGGTTTCATCAGCCAGGGTCAGGACCCATTTACGGATTGACTCCAATAAGGTCTGGTGGCTGCCGCCCAGCAGGTCTGTTCGGCCGATGCCCTGATGAAAGATCACATCCCCACTGAACAGGATATTCTCCTGCGAGTTATGGAACATGACATGGCCCGGGGAATGACCCGGGGCGTGATGAACTGCAAAGTGGTAATTTCCTATCTTCAGCTCCTCACCTTCCTGAAAATCGTGCCCTGGCCTGGGTTGTTTTTTGATAGAGATCCCAAACATGATCGCCCCACCCTTGACCTTCCAGAGCGGCCTTTCTTTGGGATGCATGCCGATGGAAAAATCATCAGGCAGCTCCAGATTGAGAGCTTCCACCAAATCCGCCAGGCCAGAGAAATGGTCAAAATGAGCGTGGGTCAGCCACACGCCGGTCAGGGTCCAGCCCCCGTTTTGGACCTCGGCTGCGATCCGCTTACCATCCCAGGCAGGGTCGATCACTACAGCTTGCTTGGTCTCCAGGTCTCCGACCAAATAGGTATTGGTGGCAACCTGTCCTAAAACCCACTTCTGAATCTCAAGCATTGCAACCTCTCCAGCCTTCCTGATGGATTTTCCTCAATAATTATAGTCGAGAACTGCCTAAAATCACTTGGGCTGAGCTGCGAGAAGTGCTACACTTACTGAGATATCTCATTCAAGCCCTTAGGAGGCAGTCCATGACCAACCATCCTCCCGAACCTTTCCGCATCAAGATGGTAGAACCGATCCATTTGATCGCCAAAGAAGCGCGCGAGAAAGCCCTCCAGCGGGCAGGATACAATATATTTGGCCTTAAATCGGACGAAGTCTTCATCGACCTGCTCACAGACTCGGGAACGGGAGCGATGAGCCAGGAGCAGTGGAGTGCGATCATGCTGGGAGATGAATCTTACGCTGGTGCCCGCTCTTACCAGCGCCTGGCGGAAGCCATGCAGGAAATATTCGGTTTTCAAAATTTTGTTCCCACCCACCAGGGGCGGGCAGCTGAGAATATCCTCTGTTCGGTGATCCTCAAGGAAGGGCAGTATGTCCCCTCCAATATGCATTTCGATACCACAGAAGGCAATATCCGGGCCAGGGGCGGGCGGCCCGTCAATCTGGTTTGCCAGGAAGCTTTTCTGGACGATCCGGAGATCCCCTTCAAGGGCAATATGGACCTGGAAAAATTAGAAGAGTTCATCCAAGAAGTTGGAGCTGAAAATATTCCCCTGGGGATGATCACCATTACCAAC
>JARROG010000109.1:0-7244 GCA_037384185.1 Anaerolineales bacterium
CCGGGGGAGGCGTGCGCTGCCAATTCTTGTGGTCCCGCTTGCTCCAGGGCATGTGCATGTCGCTGTTGTCCCAGGGCCGGTTGCCGGCCCATGGCAGGTCGTCCCACATGCGGTCGCGGCTCCAGGGATAGACGCGATGATCGCCACCGCCCCAGCGGTTGCCACCCCAACGGTTGTTGCCGCCCCAGGGCTGCCAACTGCGGCTGTTGAATCCCCAGCCCTCGTTGCCTCTGTTCCAGGGTCCTCGGTTGCCTCCGCCCCAGGGTCCCCGGTTACCTCCGCTGCTCCAGGGTGTCCAGTCGTTGCCTCCACCGCTCCAGGGTGTCCAGTTGTTGCCTCCGCCGCCCCAGGGGCCCCAGCTGCTTGCGTGGACTTGTCCGCTGACACGTGCTGCTGCTGACAGGCCTGGCCGGCTTTATGAGTGCCCGCTGCCCTGTCCTCAATATTCCCACCTTGCTGGGTTTGACCGGCAGCTTGTTTCTAGCCATCAGTGGAAGCACTGTTCTCAATATGTGGTTCGACCGGGATATTGACGCTATTATGCCCCGGACCTGCGACCGCCCTCTCAGCACTGGAGAAACCAAACCGCAGGAAGCGCTGCTGTTTGGTTTGATCCTTGCAAGTATCGGTATTGCCTGGTCCTTTTCAATAGATGCCCTGTATGGTTTGATTGTTTTTGCCGGACTGTTCTTCGACGTGGTGATCTATACATTCTGGCTAAAGCGGAAAACTCCCTGGGCAATCATTTGGGGAGGAATTTCAGGAGGCATGCCTGTCCTGGCAGGTAGAGTACTGGGGGTTGGAGCGGTTGACTGGGTTGGCATTGCGCTGGCACTGGGTGTTCTGTTCTGGATCCCCACCCACATCCTGACTTTCAGCATTCGCTATCACGCTGATTATCAAGCTGCCAAGGTGCCCACCTTCCCTTCCCGCTACGGATTCCAGACTACCCGGGGGATCATTGCTGGCTCCAGCCTACTGACGGCCATCTCCCTGGGCGCAGCTGCCTATGGAGTAGGGCTGACCTGGGGATTCTTGCGGCTCCTGGCCATACTCTCCACTGGATTGATTTTCCTGGCGATCAAGAGTTTGGTTACCCCCTCAGATAAAACCACTTTCAACCTTTTCAAATACGCTTCCCTGTACATGATGGGCTCCATGCTCTTAATGTTCCTGGCTGGAATCTGAACAAAATTCCTGGCCTGTTGGGACCGAGCTGCGGGTCTGGGTCAGACAAATTTCTTTATTGTTTTCCTACCATTCCCATTTCTGATATTGGTGGACTGTAAACAAATCAAGATTCTAGATTTGTGGTCAGATTTCTTTTCCTTAGTAAAAGGAGTGATTTGGTATGAAAAAATTCCTGCGGTTTCTTGGCATCTTATTTATGGGCATCACGGCAGCAGTTACCCTGTTGGGCGGTATTGGAACCACCTGTGTGGCTCTAAATCCCAGCGCTTATGACAGCATGAAAGCCATCGCTCCCTATCAATGGCTGTATATCCTATATGTACTCATCGGTGTCGGCCTGGGTATTCTGGGAATACGTTCCGTGATCCGGCTGATCAAAGGTAAGCCACAGTCAGAGAACACTGCCTTGATGGTCCTTATCGCTGGAGTCGTGGTCGGGGGGATACACATGGCGACTTCCCGATCCCTAAGAGGTTCCTCAATGCCCGTAGATGGCGTGGTGTACATCACCCTGCTGACCCTGATTCTTTTCCTGGTATTCCGCCTTCCGAAAGTGCGGGAAATGGGTTTGTTCCTGAAAAACGCAGGAGGCGAGAATGACACCGCGGGTGGAATGACTGCCGCTGTGATCGGCCTGCTGGTGCTGGGTGTTCAGTATTGGGCAGGTCCAACACACCTGTTCAACGGCGTCAATTATGCCGATGCCTTCCACAGAGCAATGCTGGGCAGCGGGCTGAGTTTGGTGCTCTTTGGTTTATGTGCTACGATCATCTCCCACCTAAAACAGCCTCGCCAGGAGATGAACGAAGTAATAACTTGAACTCCGTTATCCAGCCTGGCAGATATCGATCATCTTGCAACAAACACCTCCTCCGCACCAGGCGGGGGAGGTCAATCAAGGATAGCCCTGACCGAGCGATCATAAGTCAGATAATTCCATATCCAGCTGATCAGAACTATCAATTTGTTCCTGAAGCCAATCAAAGAGACCAGGTGAAGTCCCAACCAGGCCAACCAGGCGGAGAATCCAGTTAGCGGAACACGATTGTATACCCAGGCTACCGCTCGTTTCCGGCCGATCGTAGCCATGATGCCCCGGTCATGATATTGAAAGTCTTCTAATTTCTCTTCCCTGATCATCCGCAGGATATTGTTAGCCGCTAATACTCCCTGCTGCTGGGCAACCGGTATCATCATCGGGTATTCCTGACCCTGTTCGTTCTGTAAGGACGCCGTATCACCTACGGCATAGATGCTGTCGAATCCTTCAACTTCAAGAGTTGCTTTGACAGGGATCTTGTTCCTGGCAGTTGATGCCAGTTCTGGGAGAACTGTCCCTCGAACACCAGCGGCCCAAACCACCGTCCGGGAAGGCACTTCCCTGCCGTTCTCCAGGTGGAAACCCGTTGAGTGTATCTCCTCCACACCATTCCCCAAGATCACTTCTACTCCCAATTCCTGAATTTGTGTCAGAGCCGATTTGCGAAGAGAATCCGGATAGGGGTGCAGCAAATGAGGGGCTTTTTCAACCAGGATGACCCGTGCTGAGAGGGGCTCCTCATCAGGGAACTCGCGTTTCAAAACTTCATTTAGCAATTCGTGCAGAGCCCCAGCAGTTTCAAGCCCAGTGGGTCCTCCACCGACCACAGTAAATGTCAGGTATTCCTCTAATAAATCTGGATCCTCAACCCAGGCAGCCAGCTCAAAACAGCGCAGTATATGATTGCGCAGGCGCACTGCATCAGCGAGGGTTCGCAGGTCAAATGTATGGCGGCGCAGATCCTCTCTGCCAAAATAATCCGGCGTACTACCCGTTGCCAGAATGAGGTAATCGTAATCTTCCTGGCGGGTCATTCCTCCCGCCGCAATTTCCAATTTCTTCCCGGCTGGATCAATATTGATGACATCGCCCATCAAGCACTGCACATTAGGTGTCCGGGCGAAGATCTTCCTGACCGGATAGGCGATTTGAGATGGATCCAGTGCGCTGGTGGCAACCTGGTAAAGCAGCGGTGTAAAGGTATGGTAATTCAGCCTGTCAATTAGCAGCACCTCGACTGCCTTGTTTGCCAATGCTTTAGCCGCGAATAATCCACCAAATCCAGCCCCAATTATTACAACCCGGTGATGTCCTTTCATTTTCATGGACACATTCTCCTGTCTTCCTGAAAGCTGGGGGATTTCCACTGGAACAGCCTGAGAGTTAGTTGTCTTCCCATTCACTCAGTCTGGTTTCATCCAGGATCGTGATCTTTCCCCATTCGACTTGGATCGCTCCGCAGGTTTCAAGTTCCTTCAAGGAACGGGCCACGACTTCCCGCACTGTACCGATCCTGGCAGCCAGATCATCCTGGGTGATCCGCTCTGAGCCTTTTCCCGCCAGTTGATCAGTTGGTACTTCCAAAAGCAAATGTGCCAGGCGAGCTGTCACTGTGTAAAAAGACAGCTCAGCTACTTTGTCCAGCAGCATCCGCAAATTCTGGGAAAGATTGATGATTATCTGCTGGGCTGCCCGGGGATGATGGGCAATCAGAGTCCTCAGCGCGTGGGCTTCTATCAACCATACCTGGGTATCCAATACAGCAGCAACATTAGCAGGATTGACACTCTGATCGAAGACCGGGACCTCATTAAAGGAATCGCCGGCATTCAGCACATTGATGATCATCTTTCGGCCAGCCTGTGAATATTTGAAGATCTTTACCCTCCCCGATTCTAAGATATACAAACCAAGGCAGGTCTGACCTTCCAAAAAGATGACCTCGTCCTCCTCAAAGAACAGCAGCTGGGTATGATCCGCCAGATCGGCCAGCAAAATGTCATCCAATCCTATCAAATATCGGTTCTGGCGGAGTGCTTGGATTCGGGTGTTTTTTGTGGATGATATTCGGCGCATTCTTATTTCCTAAATTACTTCTCAGCCCGTCACTGGACAACCTGTCCAGCTCATTGTACAGAATTAAATCCGTACTGAAACAATTTGCCTCAGCAAGCCCATCCAAATCTCTATTGCTGCCAAAATGAGGTATATTATATTCCAGCAAAGGAGATAATTATGTCACGACGTTTGCTGATGTGGATGATGATTATCAGCATAGCCCTGATCGCCAGTGCCTGTTCTGGGTCTTCCAGCCAGACCGGAGCCTCTGCCTCGCAGATCGACGCAGCAAATTTATTCGCAACTAACTGTGCCGGCTGCCACGGAGCGGACCGTTCCGGCCGCAACGGACCGGCTCTGCTTCCTGAAAGGCTTACCAAGGACAGATCAACCTACGTAGACACCATAACCAACGGTTTACGGGGCATGCCAGCCTGGGGAAATCGACTGTCCGCGGACGAGATCAACGCCCTGGTAGATTATATCCTGAGCGCTCCTTAAGCAGGCTCGGCACTCCAACCTTCCCGGGTTGATCACCCAGGATCAGTCCCAAAAAGCATAAACCCTGGATCTTAAAATCCAGGGTAGTTGTCGAAAGGGTGTCACTCCAGGGAGAAGTTTTGATCGCCGAAGCGTATCTCGTCTCCCGCTCTGAGACGAACAGCTGCGTTGGGATCCAGGCGCTGATGGTTGATAAAGGTGCCATTTTTACTGCGCAGGTCCATCAAGACCAATGCGTTACCTTCCAGACGGATCAGTGCATGTGTCCGGGAGCATTTGCCGCTCTCCAGGATAATATCCGACTGCGAGCTGCGCCCGGCAATCATGATCTCCTTACTGATATCCAACACTGAGCCATCGTTTTGAATTAATCGCCAACCGGTTTTCTTCTCCGGAATATACTGCTTCTCCTCGTCTTCCCTTTCCGGTCGGGAATTAGTAAACGCCAGGCCGATTCCACGCACGATCATTTCCTGGGGGTTTTCCGGAAAGATGACCTTGGGTTTGCTAAAACGCCTAGTGATGCCGTCCAGGATCCCGGGTATTAGCACCCCGCCGCCGAGCAGGATCACTCTGCCAATTGTCTTCTCTTCTACTTCCATGCTGTCTAAAGCTCGGCTGATCACCTGCTGGAAGGTCTGATCCAGGGGTTGACACAGACGGTTAAAATCCTCCAGGCTTAAATCAATATTCTCTCTGTATACCTGGCCGCTGTTCGTGACCAGGGTCAGGGAGTTCAATCCAGACAGCGGATCCAGCACTTCCTCTCCTCTGAGAGCCTGCTGAGCAAGGGCTTCTTTGATCATCTGGCTGTGCAATCGGAGAACCATAAAGGCTGAGTCATCCTCGGCGAGACTTTTAGGAGGGATTTCGAGCAGTTTGGTGAGGTGCTGGGCCAGCAGGGCGTCGTACAATCCCCCTCCAAAAGGTTCTTCGTAGCGGCTGACATAGTCCAGAACGCCTGTCCTGGGGTTGAATTTCCTGGCGTACAGGGTCGTTGTACTTCCCCCTACATCAATGATCAAATTGACATCTTCTGGATGGAAGCTGTCCAGCAAATCCTGGTCTCGCAGCCCCAGGATCACACCTTCTGATTCGGGAACAAAATGGACCCGCTCACACAGCTCAGGTGGGAAACACTCCAGAGTGACATGGTAAAAATCTTCAAAGACCTTGCCGTCATGCTCTTTCAGCCAGCGGTCTGGATAGGCAATCGAAAAATGAACCTGGTCATCAAAGGATTCCGCGCTGTATTTTTCAATCCTGATCTGGTCGATCAATGACCGCAGCAGCAACCGTGTAAAAAAGAGAGCGTCAAAATGGCTGTAGCGGAGCTGATGTGGTTTGGGATCTTCGATAACATGGGACCCGATCGAGGGTTTAAAGAACTCACGGATCCGCTTTCTGGCTGTGGGGTCTTCCAAATAACCCAGGGCTGTCTCGCCGATCGCTTGCTTATCAATGCCATCCGGCGTCAGCAGCAGTACAGCCGGCAGCCTCCGGCCAGAAAAATGGGCCAGGGGAGATGACAGCGGGCTGGTGACATGGCGAGCATTATCCCCATCATAATGGTATTCCATCCGGTACAGCCGCCAATTCACTGTACCGCAGTCCAGCGCATATACGCAGCAATCCCCTTCCAAAAATGTCAGGTCTGACTTTAATATACCTGTCTTTTCCAGGAAGTTGATCAAGAACTTATGTGTTATCAACTATAATCAATCCTGTGGAAAGACGGCGTTGACAGCTGAAAACCATTCAAAAACTTCCCGAGAATTCAATGGAAACAAACCCCAAAGATCATCCCTCAGTATCTGCAGAGCTTGATCCTGCCCGTCAGGAAAAAGCCAGGCTCTATGCTCGCATTCAGCGCCGGTTTATGCTCCTGGACCTGCTTCTCGGAGCGGCACTCCTCCTGGCCTGGTTGCTGGCTGGCTGGTCGGTTGACCTTCGTAACTGGATCACAAGCTGGACTGGGAATCCCTGGATCGCTGTAGCCGCCTTCGGAGGGATCTTCGGGGGGATATTCACTGTATTGGATCTTCCGCTTTCCTTTTACACAGGCTATATCCTCCCCCACAGATTCGAGCAGTCCAATTTGACTCTTCAGGGATGGCTGAGCGACCTGGTGAAGGGATTGCTGCTATCTGCCCTGCTGGGCGGCTTGATCCTGGAAATCATCTATTGGCTGCTGCGCTCCGCCCCAGACAGCTGGTGGCTGTGGGTAGGTGGATTTCTGCTGCTGTTCAACGTGCTGCTAGCCAACCTGGCGCCAGTGCTGCTATTTCCCATTTTCTACAAATTCTCGGCGCTGGATGAGAGTGACCAGGAATTGGAGGAACGCCTGTTGGCGACGGTCAACGGCTACAGCCCCCAGGTTGCCGTCGAATTCGGGCTTCCAGCCTTCGTTCAGGTAAACCAGCAGGTTCACCCTGCGCCTCCAGGTAGGCTTGTGGGGATGCACGGTAAAGTCTGCGTGAATATTGAGGTACCCGCCACGTTGCGACTGGTGCAACCCACCGCCCTCAAGGTTCGGATCGGGACGAAGTCCTTCAATGCCGGTTAGTTTGCTCAGAATGGAAACAAAGGCCTCGCTGTTGAGGGTATCGATCACCTCCCTCAGGTAGGCGGGGATCAGGTCTTTCTTGTTCAGGCCATGCTTTTTCTCGTTCAC
>JARROG010000110.1:0-8334 GCA_037384185.1 Anaerolineales bacterium
CTCTCAATTTCCTCAGTCATGTCAGGATTTTCCTTGAGATACTCCTTGGCATTTTCGCGACCCTGGGCGATACGCAGGTCATCGCCGTAGTAGTAGAATGATCCGCGTTTATCCACGACCCCAAGTTCTACAGCCAAATCGAGCACATCTCCAGTCTTTGAGATGCCTTCGTCGTGCATAATGTCGAATTCCGCTGTCCTGAATGGAGGAGCCACCTTGTTCTTCACCACACGAACGCGAGTTCGACTGCCGATGATATCCGTGCCTGATTTGATGGATTGAATCCGGCGGACATCCAAGCGAACGGAGCTGTAGAACTTTAGAGCCCGCCCACCGGGAGTGGTCTCCGGATTCCCGAACACCACGCCGATCTTTTCACGAAGCTGGTTTGTGAACACCAAGCTGGTGTTCGTCTGCCGAATTGCACCAGATAATTTCCTGAGGGCCTGGGACATCAGCCGGGCCATCAGACCCATATGAGAATCTCCCATATCACCCTCGATCTCAGCTCTGGGAACCAGGGCCGCAACCGAGTCGATCACGATCACATCCACCGCACCCGAGCGGATCAGCGATTCGGCAATTTCCAGGGCTTGCTCCCCGGTATCTGGCTGGGAAATAAGCAGGTTTTCGATGTCGACGCCAGTCCGAGCGGCGTAAGCGGGGTCCAGGGCATGCTCCATGTCAATGAAGGCTGCCGTTCCGCCCGCTTTCTGGGCTTCAGCTACAATATGCTGGCAGATGGTGGTCTTTCCGGAAGCTTCCGGTCCATAAATTTCAGTAACCCGGCCGCGAGGAATCCCCCCCACGCCCAGGGCAAGGTCAAGAGATAATGTGCCAGTGGGGATCACGTCCACGGCTAAGCTTTGTGCGTCCCCCAATTTCATGATCGCTCCCTCTCCAAACCGCTTGGTTATATCCTGGAGCGTCTTATCTAAAGCTGCTTTCCGTGGATCATCCGCCATGATTTCCTCCTCTATGAATCAATTCATCTTCTGAATGAAAGGCTTGTTACCAGTCTAGCACAAATGTTCTAGACGTCAAGGGGATGGTGAAAATATATATTCTGGAGTGGGAGGCAGCTGATCTGAAAAGCCCTTCCAAATATTGAACTTGAAAAATGTAACCTGGCCGGGTTTGATCTCAATTTCCTTGGTATAGCGGTAGCCGATGCTGGTGGCTGGTATATCGATAATGTATTTCCCGGCAGGAATATTCGCCAGGGTGAAGTTTTCCCGGTAGTAAGGATCGAAATTGATCGATTCATTTTGGTAGGAGGAACCGATCCAATAGGACCCTTCTACTGCACCTGAGGCAGGATTGCCTTTCGCTGGCCGCAGATAGATGATCTGCCGTTCCAACGGACTGCCAGAATAGGTCAGTACCTGGCCGACCAGTATTCCCCAGCTTTGGGGTGGTGAGATCCACAGATCAGGATTCCGGGTGGAAAAATATTCGTTTGTTCCTACCCGAACCTCGAAATGCAGGTGCGGACCGGTCGTCCGACCGGTATTTCCCATTTGCCCAATCTGATCTCCGGCTTGGACCTGCTGCCCCTTGCGTACCTGGATTTGATCCAAATGGGCATAAAGTGTGAACAGCGCTTCTCCCCGGTAGCTGAAATCATGCTGGATGATAACTGCCTTACCGTAAGGATCATCGGAATAAAGATTGGTTCCCCCGCGGTAGGCACCCTGGCCAGCGTAGATCACTGTCCCATCTCCGGCTGCCAGGATTGGTATACCGATGTCTCCAGGAATATCGATCCCGGTGTGGACCACATTATCAAAGAACACTCCCCCGTATCCGTAAGTTGAAAAAGCTGAATCGATATCGAAGGCGGATATCGGTGGGGCAAAATAAAAATGATCATACCGGCTAGGAACCCAGGGAATCGGATATGCTGGCGGCCGCCAGGGATTGAGGGACCGCTGAGGGTTCTCGGCTGCGGAAAAATCCGGTGCTGCAGGGATTGGAGTGGGTGTTTGGCTCAGTTCGGGTATGAATGTCGGAGTTGATGTTGATAAGTTCAGACTGACCTGTGTGTCTGTTGGCGGGCCAACGGTCGGATTGACTGGAGGTTCAACACTTGCTTTCGCGGAGTCTGATGGAGATACCTGGCATCCGGCAATTGCCATCAGACTGGCAGTCAAACAGATAATCCACCAGGCAGGCAGATGGTGAATTGATGGAGTACTCGGTCGCATTGAGTTCTTATCCATCAGGGGTTTGCAGATTCCTTGAAACCTTCCAGCTCTTGGGAGTTATACAGCTCCAAGAGGGCTTGTTCCAGGCTCAACCCCTGGGAAAAGGCAAAATACCCATACCGGGAGGCTGCGTAGGGATACTGCCAATATCGCTCGGCAGGGAAAGGCTGCCAGCCGTAGGCATGTCCGGGTGCCATAATCATTCCTGACCAGGACCAGCCAGTCAGCCAGGCGGGGGGTGTCACTGATGACCATTCCCCTGCCAGTATAGAGCCAATCCAGGTTCACCCCTGGTGCCAGAGGCTGTCCGAGGGGAACATATGCGTTTTCCAGCGTGGATAGAAAATCCCACCCGGCCTCGCGGATGACTGCACTCCTCAGGTCCGAGAGATTCCCCGCAGCGTCTTCCAGGATTTGAGGATAGGGTGCAGAGAGATTCCTGAGCGAGATCAAATCTTTCTGATTGGTGCTTGAATTTCCCTCAGTGGGGTCTACAGGCAGCCAGAGCGGTGTTGGATCGGGTCCCTGGTTGAGTTCTGAGAGCCAGGTGAAGCTAGAAGTCCCTGTCCAGCTGATGCCTTCCACATGACCCGGCAGCTCGACTGGTGGAAGCAGGATCCCGCCTTCACCCTTTACCCCCGGATAGGCAGTCAGGTAAGTACCGGAAGGCTCTTCAACCACAGCATAAAGAATTTCTGCCCCAGCTGCCCAGAGCGGCCAATCACCGCTGCCTGTGTAAACTGGTTCTTGATCCGGTTGTAGGGAATCCCAGGTGACCAGAGAATGATTCCCTTCGCTGGTAGTGATGGACCAGGTCAGATAGCGTCCATCTGCTGACCAGGTAGGATGCTGAGCTGATCGGCCACTGGGATTAGGTATTCGGACGGTTTTGTCTTCTTCAGGTGAATCCAGATTCGCGTACCAGCTCTCCAGTTGACCAGACCTGCTGCTGATAAAACTGATCCATCGCCCCTGTCCAGACCAATCAGGAGCGTAATCGGCTGCTGGGTTGCGAGTCAGGGGGATAGGCCCGTAGGTATGTTTCCTGTCATCGAGTAGAATTTCCAGGTTATCCAATTGATAACTTTCATAAGCCAGCCATTCTCCATCCGGTGACCAGCTTGGATTGGCATCATAGGCCAGAGTATCAGTGAACTGTTCAATTTCTCCGCTGAGCAAATCTAAAATGTAGATATCCCACGGACCTCCCCGGTTGGATGAAAACGCAACATATCTGCCATCAGGACTGATGTCTGGGGTGATGTCCTTCTGGGCGCCGCTGGTCAGTCTGGTCAGGGGCAGCCCGCTGAAGCCAGAATCTGAGAATTTCTCCAAAAATGGCTGGTAAGCGAATAGATGACTGTCGGTCCCTTCCTGGACAGCAAGGATCAGTATGCCAAACTGGGAGGGATAGGTATAGATATCAGGATCGATCTGACCTGGTTGATTTGCAGGTTGAGGGGTCTGTGTTGGAGTTGGGATAACTGAATTGGGAGCAGGAACTTCTGTCGCTGTGGAAGTCAGAGCGCGCTCCTGCTCCATTCGCTGTTGGGCATCTGGGTACAAGAGGACAGCAGCCACCAGCAGCAGAACGCCTATACCAACCAGGATCCAGGTAGATGTGTTCCTGGGGTGGTTTTCCTCCGGGAGATTATCGTTTAGGTTCTCATCCATATTTTAAATTTTTGATTACCGTCAAATAGAGCGCAGCCAGCGAGGAAAATAGCTCTTCAGACGTCCGTGACGCAGTTTTCCCCAGCCAAGCGGGTGGCCAGCGGCTGTGATCAACATCCAACCATCTGCACCTGCTTCCTGCTCTGAAAGAGGAACCGGAGATCCTCGTCGATATATATCCAGCCGGGGATCATCTAACGGCAATTCTAACACTTTTTTGACATCTCCAGTGCTAAGTGTGGATGCAAGAGTAGGGCCAGGTACAAAGTTTCTGTCATTGATGGTACCCAACCACCAACCCCAATGGATGACCCGTAGGCCAGTCAAATCTGGTGCACCATCCGAGATCCAGTAAAGCCGGTTCCCGTAGTGATGGATTCCTGGGTTGTCAGGGAATATCAGGCGGGTGTTGGCTGTCTGCGAAAGAGTCTGGTCGAAAAAATCCCGGTAGATCTGCCTGGCTTCTGAATCTGTAGATTGCGAGGAGGGGAGAGAGACAGCATCATCTCCTTGGGCACTACCTTTGGTCATGCGGGCAATGAAATGGCCTTCCCCGCAGCTGGTGTGGGGCCAGATCCGGACTGTTTTCGAAAAGTCTAAGTTTTCCCTATTATTTGGCTGGATGCCTGGAGAAAACCCCACCTGTTTGGGGATGGATGCTAGCTGAAAGTTTTGGTTGGTTTCCAGGAAATTAGCGACCGCCTCTTCATTTTCATGCCCGTTGAAAGTGCAGGTTGAGTAGACCAGAGTTCCACCAGGGCGGACTAACTTCCCGGCAAACCAGAGGATTTCGTCCTGAATGAACCTGGTGCGCTCGCTGAAAGCAGGAGACCATTTTTTGATTTCTCCCGGGTCAGAACGAAAAGTACCTTCCCCTGAGCAGGGAGCGTCCACAAGCACACGATCAAAATAGCTTCCGAAGTGCTCGTATAACCGTTCTGCTGTTTCAGACAGCACAACCGAGTTGCGTCCTCCCCAGCGTTCTAAATTTCTCGCCAATGCTTGCACCCTGTTTGGATTAGGATCGTTTGAAATCAAAAGTCCCTTATCGCCCATCTGAGATTGAATTTGGGTTGTTTTCCCTCCAGGTGCGGCACAGAGATCCAGGACCTTCTCTCCGGGTTGAGGGTCAAGAACAGGTACTGGAGCCATGGCGGACGGTTCCTGGAGGTAGAATAAACCAGCAGCATGGAAGGGGTGCTTGCCTGCTTCTTGGACTCCCTCCAGCTGATATCCATTCCGAGTCCAGGGTAGGGGGTGGTATTCTCCCGGGAGAGCCTCCCGGATCTCATTCAGGCTGGTTTTTGAGGGATTAATCCTCATTCCTTGTCGGGCCGGCTTCAGGAGAGCTTTCCAGAACCTGGAAGCATCGGAGCCCAGCAAATCGGCAATCAAGGTTTTGAACTCAGGGGGATAATTATCGATCACTGGAGGGTAATGGGAATCGATTTCTGATCCAAGTGATCGGTTCGGATATCGCCTACCTTGCCGGGTTCCAGCTCAGATTCGATTTCCTGAAGAGTAAACAGAGAGAGGACCAGGGTATATTTTCCGGGTTTTGCGTGGGACCCAGGGATATGCAAGGTGATCTCGTTCTGGGGGATGAAGATATTGACGATATTCGCGGAGGCGATTTCTTCTCCAGCTTGGTCGATCAGGGTGATGGAGGTTCCCATAGATTTGCGGAACCCAGAAAGCCGAAATTTTACATTCAGCCGGCGGCGGTCCGGAAAGAGTTCTACGCTGAGATCCAGGATCTCGATTTCAGCGTCCTCGGGAGTGAACTGGTTTGGTTGGAAGAAAATGTCTTCGCTCATGGTTTTTTCAACTGGAAATTCCAGGCCTCAGCTAGCTAAGTGTACCATCCTGGAAATAAAAAAGTCCAGTCTCTAATGACTGGACTTTTTCCATCTCAGTGCTGGTGGGGTTCTCACTCGTACATATATGCTAAGCCAACTGCCCCAGGACCGGCATGAGTCCCGATCACTGGACTTACCTCGGAAAAGACCTGTTCCACAGCAGGGATGCGTTCCAGGGCTTTGTCCAGGATAAAACGGGCGGTATCCGGATTATCCGCGTGCAAGGTTGCCAGGCGAATGTTCTTTTTGCCGGCTGTCCTTTCCTCGATAAGATCAACGATCCGCTCCAGGGCTTTCTTTTGAGTTCGCACCGAATCCAGCGGGACGACCAGGCCATCCTCGATCGCCAAAACTGGCTTAACGTTCAATAGTGTGCCTACGAAGCGTTTTGCACCACCGATTCTTCCTCCCCGATGAAGGAACTCCAGGGTATCAAGAACAAAGATCACTCCGGTATTATCCAAAACATCAAGCACAAGTCTTTTGCAATCTTCAAGGCTCGCACCCTGATTCGCAGCTCGGGCAGCAGCCAGTACCTGGAATCCGAGTGCCATAGCCAGAGTCCGAGAGTTAATGATCTCGATGTTGGCTTCCGGAAGCATATTTTTTGCCTGAGTGGCGGATGAGATCGTTCCTGAGAGATCCTCAGACAACAATACTGCCAGAATATCATAGCCCTGTTGATCGAGCTTACGGAAGAGCACTTCAAAATCTGCTACTGAGGGCTGAGAAGTGCTGGGCATCACCTTAGCGGTCTCCAATCGCTGATAGAACTCAACCGGAGTGATATCCACCCCGTCATAAAAGTTCTCCTCTCCCCAGATTACTGTCAGGGGCACGACATGGATATGATTTTCCTTGATGATCTCTTCTGGTATGTAGGGGGAGCTGTCAGTGACGACGGCAACTTTTGACATAATACCTCACTTTGTATAATCGAAAAATGCCTTGAAATCCTCAATTTACAACACAGAGGTTGGCAGCAGGTTACGACGGGATAATGTGTGATTACATGCCGTGCAGGCAGGTAATTGCTAGCGTACCTGGTCCCACATGGGTTCCGATCACTGGGCTGAGCTCAGCCAGATAGAGGTCTTCCGGTTTAAAATGGGCTTCAATTCGTTCCAGGAGTGCCTGGGCTTGGTCAGGGACATTGGAATGCATCACAGCCATGTGCAGCTGGGAAGCATCAGCTGATCTTTCTTCGATAATCTCCATCAGTCGGTCGAGCGCTCGCTTCTGAGTGCGGACTTGATCCGCAGCATCGATCGCACCGTCTTTCATTTCCAAGATGGGTTTGATGTTGAGCATTGATCCGAGGAAACGCTTGGCTCCCCCTATCCTGCCGCCTTTGTGCAGAAATTCCAGCGTGTCCACAGCAAAAACCACATCGGTTTTCAATTGAGCCTGTTTTGAAACCTCAGTGACGTCCTGCAATGAACCTCCTGAAGCAGCTGTTCGGGCGGCGGCTACCACCTGCAGCCCAGTGGCCATCCCGGCTGTTCGGGAATCTATAATTTCGATTCGGTCAGTATTGAGAGCTGTCTTGGCCTGGAGGGCTGAATTGACTGTGCCCGAAATTCCCGAGGAGATCAAGATAGCGGCAACATCATTTCCTTGATCAAGAAGTGTTTGGAAAGAATTTTTGAAAGCCTCGACAGAAGGTTGAGAGGTGCTGGGCAGCGAATCGCTGGATGCCAGACGGGTATAGAACTCAGTAGGGGTGATATCGATCCCGTCTTGATAAGTCTCTCCATCCCAGATCAGGACCAGGGGGATGACTTCTATAGAATATTTTTCTAGGATAGGTGTTGGCAGGTAGGCTGTACTGTCTGTGACAATGGCAACTTGATTAGTCATTTGATCCTCCCTCTGCTCTCAGCAAGTCCAACCGTTTTGGATGTTGATATGATTCCTGAAGGTTTTTCGAAAAACGGAGCGGGATGACCCGCTCCGTTGCTGGCACCCTCGGCGTGATTCGAACACGCGACCCCTTACTCCGCAAGCAAGTGCTCTATCCACTGAGCTACGAGGGTAGATAAGTTTCGAAGAGATTGTACAACATGGTTAATCAAAAGGCAATAGGCTGTCATTGGCTGGAGAAGTGTCCGGATGGTTGTGATGAAGGTCATATGTTTTCCGTGAGCTTGTGCTTTTACCGCTTCCCCTCGATCTGATATGATTGTCATTGAGACGGGATAACTGCAAATTTATCACTGTTTCCTCCTTTGGCGAAAGCCTCCTCAACCAGAAAATCTGATTGAGGAGGCTTTTTTAATTTCGGATTGGGGGCGTATACGCATCCTTAATATCATTCTAATAAATTGTTTAGAAATCTGCAGTAGGATGAAATAAACAGTGATTGGACCTTGTGTTTAAGGGGGCGAGACTGTTTATTAGTTACATGCGCCAGCCGGTTTATTAAATAAGAATAGCCGGCCAATCTGATCAATGTTAATACAAAGGAATGGACTATGAATAAGAAAATATCCCTTCTACTGGTAGCGGTCATACTATTGGGAGCTTCTTTGAAATGAAAGACGGTGCGATCGATGCTGCGGATCAAGTCCGCACTCAGAAGCGAGCGCTCGACC
>JARROG010000111.1:0-6119 GCA_037384185.1 Anaerolineales bacterium
GTGGGGCAGAAGCCGGGATCTCTGGACCCAGAACACCGTCCAGAACATCCCTGCCGCCAACGGCCAGGGGGACTCTTCAGAATTTGGACCAGTGAATCTAGGACAGATCTCTGTGCGGGCTGAAGTGACCGCGAGTTTCAACCTCCACTAGACATATAACACGCTGAAATCCCCGGCTCACGTGAACCGGGGATTTTTACTAATTACACTGCAAGACATTTCTCCAATACGGGCGTCAGGAAATAATTAGATTCCCAAAGGCGAGTTCGTACACATCTTCATCATGGCAATCTAACCGCCTGGAAATGCCTCGGCTGCACATCCTTTCGAGTTAGAGCGAAACCTGCTCGATCCGGGTGGACAGGGTAGCGGTGTAGCTCTGAACAGCATCAAAAGAGATTCCAGATATCAAGACTTGAGAATCGGAAAGAAGGGGATGCTTGACAGTTATCCTGCAATCAGGTAGTATCAAGCCTGTTTGAAAATTACCTCCGCAGTCAGCGCCGCACTAATTTCTAATGCGCCTTTGATTCCCCTGGTAAGAAAACTCAATTATAAATGAGGATACCAACTTATGAGCTTCGCTCAGTTCAATCTTGACACGCGCATTAATCAGGCTGTGAGGCGAGCTGGTTACAACCAGCCGACACCCATCCAGGCTGCAGCAATTCCCCTGGCCCTGCTGGGGCGGGATTTGATCGGCACCGCCCAGACGGGCACTGGAAAAACCGCCGCTTTCGTTCTTCCCATCCTCCAAAAACTGCTGTCTGTTCCTGGAAAACGCACCAGAGCCCTGATCATTACTCCAACCAGGGAACTCGCAGATCAAATTCATCAGAATTTTGTCCAATTCAGTTACGGCACGAATATCCGCAGCACTGCAATCTATGGCGGCGTGGGTCCTGCACCCCAAATCGAGGCTCTCCGCAGTGGTGTGGACATCATCGTGGCCTGCCCGGGGCGACTGCTGGACCACATTCAACACCAGCACGCAAAATTAGACCGGATTGAAATCCTGGTCCTCGATGAGGCTGATCGGATGCTGGATATGGGTTTTTTACCTGATATCAAAAGGATCCTGCGCCAGCTTCCTGCCCAACGACAAACACTGTTGTTTTCCGCCACTTTTCCCAAAGAGATCGAGCAGCTGGCAAAACAAACACTTAAGAATCCCAAACGCGTTGCCGTTGGGATGGTCCGTCCCGCCCACACAGTGGACCATACATTATTTCCGGTACCGCATCATTTGAAAAACAGACTGCTGATCAAATTGCTGGACCAAACAGACACGGAATCAATCTTAATTTTCACCCGCACAAAACACCGGGCCATGAACTTGCTTAAAAAGATCAAACGCACGGATTACAAGGTCACCAGTTTACATGGCGATCGAACCCAAGGTCAGCGCCGCCAAGCGCTTCAGGGTTTTAGAGCAGGAAAATACCAGATTCTAGTAGCGACAGATATCGCAGCCCGAGGACTCGATATTGACGGGATATCCCATGTGATCAATTTTGACATGCCGGACACAGCCGACGCTTATATTCATCGGATTGGTCGAACAGGAAGGGCACAGCACAGCGGCGATGCATTCACTTTTATGACCCCGGATGACAAGGAGATGGTGCAGAAGATAGAACGCATCATGAAGGTCAAACTACCGCGGAGAACACTTCCTGATTTTGATTACAAAATTCCCAAGAATGAAGGCCAGCCCCGAAAGGGGAAGAAGACTGCCCGTAAATACTCAGCTTAGAACAGATCAAGTTGGCTGTAGTGGCGGGATATCCCAAAACCACCCTGCTCTTCCATCCATTCCAGCATCGCCTGACAGGTCTTGAAAACGGAACGACCCTCGGTGTAGAAAGTTTTCTTGGACAATAGGTGGTTGGATGGATGGCGAACAAAATGCTCATTCAAATCCAGCAGTTCAGGATCGACTTTTCCGACCTCATCGATCAGCAGCTGAGAGAACCGCTCATTAACGACCTTTACTGACTGGTCCAGGTCAGGCGAGGGCAGGATCAAGAACACGAATTGATACGGCTTAAGAGCCTGGTCAACTCGCTGAAACAGCGCCTGGTCTTCATAAACAGAATGTCCGGCGCCAAAATCGATCACACAGTCTTTATAAACCTGCAGAACGCGCTCCACCGCGTGGGCTTCGTAGGGTTTCCAGTATTCGATCAGTCCCATCATGCCTTCTTTCCCTACAATCTCCGAGGCAAATTTTTCGTTGTAACCAATTTCCTGGTAAAACCGCTGGCGGACCTCATCCAGCTCGATCCGCGGCACCCCCAGCTTCTTTGCCAGCTTTTTGGCCAAAGTGCTTTTTCCGGTGCTCATGGGGCCAATCAGGATCACTGTGGATCTGATCATACAATCTCAATCGCTGGGTCTATCCCTTAAAATAACTTTCTTTTTGTCCCTGGATCTCAGCAGGATAAACAAACAAATCCCCCGCTAAGGGCTGCTCTCTCCGCTCAGATTCGCTCAAACCGGTCCAGGCAGATGTGATGAACAGCTTGTCAAGATTGGATCCTCCGAAGGCACAGCTGGTGGGGCGCTGAACCGGCAGATAAATCACACGCTCGACCAGACCATCAGGGTCGTAGCGGCTAACGCGCCATCCATCCCAATGAGCGCTCCAGACATACCCTTCCCCGTCGACCGTCAGCCCGTCTGGCACACCCGCTTCAGCGGGTACACGGACAAATTCTCGCGGGTTGGAGATCGATCCCTTTTCAAGATCAAAATCATAGACATAAATCACACCACTGGGAGAATCAGTGAAATACATCAGCGAATTGTCCGGACTCCAGCCGATTCCATTGGAGATACTAATCCCAGATTCCATGACTTGGAGGGAGCCGTCTGGATCCAGCCGGTAAAGACTGCTATGCTGATCTTCGCCCAGTGTTCCAGCCCAAAAGCGGCCTTTACGGTCTACACGCCCATCGTTAAAACGAGCGTTCTCGCGATCTGCTTCAGGGTCTTGAACGATTTCCAGTTTCTTTTGATCTGGATCCCAGAACCCCAGACCGTCCCGCAGCGCCAGCACCAATCCACCCGATTCTCTGAACGCAAGGCAGCCGACAGGCTGTCCGACGGGGATGGTTTCCTGAACTCCTGTTTCCAGAGAAAAGCGGTGGAAACAGTGGCCTTCGATATCCACCCAGTAGAGAAGCTCCTGGCGAGGATGCCAAAGGGGACCTTCACCTAATTTACTACCAGCAGTGATGAAATGTTCAGCCTGGACCATGGGGCTTCCTCTCCAACTGAATGGTAACACAATTGCCGGAGCCAGTAGACGGAGGCAGCTCAGGAGTGAATCTGGGTGTCAGATGAATCGGGACGGCTCGCAAGTTCCCCTAGCGCGGCCCGATATTCTTGCCGTAAAGACATGATCTCGCTGCTAATTTCCTGGCTCAAATGGAAGACTTCATTGAAATCAGCTTCTGTCCATTCCCCCGCATCAAGCAGAGTCCAACCGCGCTGAAATTTCGCCTCGATTTCAGCCAGCAGGGTACTCAACTTTCTGCTCTTGACCGGCAGAGAAAGAGACTGGATCCGCTGCCCTTCGTAGATCCGGAAATAATCGCTCGTAGTGTCAAAATCGAACATCAGCTCAGAACGCTTCACAGTGCCAACAAAATCCCCCAAGATCAGGATCCGCGTCAGCACGTACCCCTCTATCCAATCCAAAACTTTTATATTTAGCATCACACCTGTAAGAGGGCAATAAGTATGCCAATCCTCTGGCAATTTTCACGAAAAATCATTATACCTTAGACCGTCTTGAGATATTCCCGAATCAACAGCGCAGCAGTTGCCCCTTCCCCTGTGGCAGAGGCAACCTGTTTGGTGCTTGAAGCCCTGACATCACCCGCACTGAATATCCCCGGCAGGCTGGTTTCCAGAGCTGCCGGATCGCGGTCTTGGTACTCATCCCTCTTCTGTCGCTGATGAAGCAGATCATGTCCGGTTAACACATAATTCCATTCATCCAGCTCAACCCCTGAATTATCGAGGAAAGATGTATTCGGCCTCTGACCGATAAAAATAAACACTCCGCCTGGAGATATTTCCGTTACTTCACCGGAGCGGTTGTTCTTAATCAAAACCGAGCTGAGCTTATTCCCTGTTCCTCGGAACTCCTGGACCTCTGTATTGAATAAAATCTCGATCTTGGGATGGGAAAGAACCTTATCCTGCAGAATCTGGCTGGCACCCAAAGTCTGCTTGCGCACCAGCATGGTCACCCGATCAACAAATCGGGTCAGAAATAAGCTTTCCTCTGTCGCACTATTGCCTCCCCCCACCACGGCGACAGATTGGCCTTTATAAAATACACCATCGCAGGTTGCGCAGAAATGAATCCCTGCTCCCAGGAGTTCTTCTTCCCCGGGTACATTCAAGCGCCGGTAACGACTTCCAGTAGCGATCAATAATGCCAAGGCACTATATTCACTGCCATCCGAGGTGGTCAGACAATGATAGTTGCTGTGGCTGTGGATGCTGACCACTTCCTGAGCTTGAAGTAATTCTGCTTCAAAACGGTCAACTTGCTGGCGAAGTCCCTGGGAAAAATCTGCCCCTGATATTCCATCACTGAACCCGGGGACGTTATCCAGCCACTGGGTAGTCGCCGCCTGACCTCCCAGCGCCGCTCGCTCGATCACCAAGGTATCGATTCCTTCCCGGGCAGTGTAAAGCGCCGCCGTAAGGCCCGCTGGGCCACCACCCAGGATGATCAAGTCATAATGGCTTTTTTCAGCTTTGATTTTCAAACCCAGCTTCTCTGCCAGCTCCACGTTGGTCGGTTCTGCCAGGAACGATCCATCTTTGAAGACGATAGTGGGAATGATCCGTTTTCCGTTATTTACCTCAACGACATAGTCTTCCCCGTCTGGGTCTGCCTCAATGTCAACCCAGTTGTAGGGAATCTGATGTTCCCCAAAGAATTGCTTGCTGCGCGTGCAGTCCGGGCACCAATAGGCACCATAGATGGTAATCTCAGAACTTCCTATCATCATATCCACCTTTTAAGTCCTTACTTCATTCAGTCCCAAAACACGCTGGGGCTATCCGGTTCTAAACTCCAGGGATTGCTCCCTACAAGTGGAGCTAAGTATTCTTGCGGGTAAGCTTCTAGAGGGCTGACCCATCCTGATAATAACTTTCATATATCTACGGTATCAAGCTCAACAATATCAAGTACGGGGTTTTCTATGAAATCGATCCACGGTTTTTTGTTGATTATAACCGCGCTAATCCTTGCATCTTGTGGGAGCCGTCCAAATCTTTCAAAAGATCCAATTGTGACTGCTGCGCTTCCAGGCCAGGATCTGGAGGAAGCTGTCCACGACAGCATCGACAAAAACGAAGTTTCCCAGTGCGACGATCCATTCGACGGTGTGACTCCTTCCTTTCAGACCGCAGGCTGGGAAACCAACTTCTGTCTGCACAGTATACCTTATGAAGAGATCCTCTCCGGAGGTCCGCCGCGGGATGGGATTCCTCCTATCGACAACCCGCGCTTTGAAAGCGTCAGTTCAGCTGACGGTTGGATCGAGGATCTAGAACCGGTGATCTTGCTGGCCCATGAAGGCGAAACCAGGGCGTATCCGCTGCAAATCATGACCTGGCACGAGATTGTCAATGACGAGATCGGCGGTGACCCGGTGCTGGTAACCTTTTGTCCACTGTGCAATACAGCTCTGGTATTTCGCCGGCCGATGATTGGCGCTGAGACGCTGACTTTCGGTACCAGCGGAAATCTGCGCTACAGCGACCTGGTGATGTGGGACCGCCAGACCGAATCCTGGTGGCAGCAGTTCAATGGGGAAGCCATCGTAGGCGATCTGACCGGCACCCAGCTGGATCCGCTCCCGGCTGCGATCATATCCTGGGCTGATTTTAAGACAAATCACTCTGATGGAATAGTGCTCTCAAAAGACACCGGATTCAATCGCAGCTACGGGCGTAATCCCTATCCCGGTTACGATAATATCAATAATCATCCATGTGCATTCCAGGGGAGTTTGGACGGCGAGCTGCCTCCCATGGCCAGGGTCGTGGGCGTCCTGCTGGAAGATGGAGCGGGGGAGGCCTTCAAC
>JARROG010000112.1:0-8804 GCA_037384185.1 Anaerolineales bacterium
GCCCGCAAGGATCCAACCCGTCCTAATAACCGCCAGGTGCTGCTGGTCGATACGGTGATCCATAAGATGGTGCGAGAAAAGGGCATTCAGCTGGCACCCGGGGACCTGGGGGAAAACATCCTGGTAGAGGGCATCGATCTGATGGCGCTGCCTGTTGGCACCCGACTTCAGGTGGGTTCAGCGATCCTGGAGCTGACTGAGATCCGCGATCCCTGCAGCCAACTGGACGGGGTCCATCCCGGCCTGCACCGGGCCGTGGAAGTTAAAACGGCCGAAGGCCTTCAGCCCCGGGCGGGTATGCTGGGGGTAATCATCAGGGGAGGAATTATCAGGCCGGAGGACACGGTGCAGGTAATCCGACCATAAAATTGGATTGATTTTAACTCTGGACAGGGGATCCATTTGCCAGGGAATCGGGTGGGCAGTGATCCAACCTGGTGATCCCAACTGGCTTCCATTTAGAAACACAGAAATCTATACCATACGAAGACAACCGAAATGCCATCCAATCAAAGACAGCCTACTTTATGACGTACAAACCTCTCCACTTCATCGGCCAGCAGGTCGAGGTCGAGTTTGTCAAAGAGCCGACCCTGAGCAAAAAGCCGGGGTCTCCGGACCGCTTCATGTGGAACGACCAGACTTTTCAGGTGATTGAACTGCTCAGCCAGTGGCATGATTTCCAGCGCCGGGGGCGAATGGCCCGCAACATGCGTCCGGAGAACGCCGCCAAAGCCCGGCGGCGGGGCTCCTGGGGTGTAGGCCGCTTCTATTTTCGGGTCAAAACTGAAAGCGGTCAGATCTTTGACCTCTACTACGATCGGGCTCCCAAAAACGCCGCGGACCGCCTGGGTACCTGGTTCCTGGATCGGGAGCTATCCGAAGAGGCCGAATGAGTTCTCCAGCTTAAAGCACAAACCGCCCTGCTGAGCAGGGCGGTTTGCATTTAGATAATTAATGAGCCGAGTAGGAGGAAAATATCTCGATCACACCATCTTTATCGAAAGTCACTACATCAAAAGGCTGCGTCTCAAAACCTTCGATTTCCATGCCCGGTGAGCCCACCGGCATGCCTGCCACGGCAATCCCCAGCACCGGAGGTTTTTCTTCTAGCAATCGGTTGATATCCGCAGCCGGCACATGACCTTCAATGACATAGCCATCCACGATGGCTGTATGACAGGACTCCAGCGGTTCTGGAATCTGGTATTTAGCTTTGATCCTCTCCAGGGAATTCAGATTCTCGACCTCGACTTCAAAGCCATTCTGCACCAGATACTGAGTCCAGTCATCGCAGCAGCCTCAAGTGGGCAGCTTGTAAACAGTGACCAGCCCTTCCTGGGTTTCCTCAGCCGCGCCAGCACAGGCCGACAAGGCCAGCACCAGCAGCAAGCTCAGAGCGATCCATCTTTTCATGGTAAAACCTCCAGCCAACAATAAAATTAGATTGACACCCGCTTCAGCAGCTGGGCATTGACTGCCACAATCACAGTGCTGAGGGACATCAGCAGCGCTCCGACAGCCGGCGAAAGCAGGATTCCGATGGGTGCCAGGATTCCTGCCGCGAGGGGCAGGGCAAAGACATTGTAGCCCGCAGCCCAGATCAGATTCTGGACCATCTTGCGGTAGGTAGCATTACTGAGGTTAACGATACGCAGGATGTCCCGGGGATTGCTCTTGACCAGGATCAATCCAGCAGATTCCACCGCGACATCGGTTCCGCTGCCGATGGCAATCCCGATATCCGCCCGGGTCAGCGCCGGGGCATCATTGACCCCATCACCCACCATGGCCACCCGTTTGCCTTCCTTCTGGATATCCTGGATAACCCGGTCTTTTTCATCTGGAAGCACTTCAGCAAAATACCTGTCAATTCCCAGTTCATCTGCCACAGACTTGGCGACCTCTTCGCTGTCACCCGTGAGCATGATCACTTCCAGGCCCTGCTGCTGCAGTTTTTCCACCGCATCTTTGCTTTCAGGCCGGATCAGATCCGCCAGAGAAAACGCCGCTTTGAATTCCTCCCCCTGGATCAAAAAGACCACCGTCTCCCCTCTGCTGGCGGCGTTCCGCTTGAATTCACCCAGCTTTCCGGTTGGTTCCAAGCCTTGCTCATTCAGCAGCTGCGGGCCGCCCAGGAAGGTCAACTGGCCGTCCACGGTACCTCGAACTCCACGGCCCTTGATTGCCTGGAAATCGCTGACCGCGGGCAGGGAAAGGTCCTTTTCCTCCGCTGCCTGGCGAATAGCCCGGGCGATGAGATGTTCCGAGTCACCTTCCAGGGCTGCTGCCAGGGCCAGGGCCTGGTTCCCATCGCTGCCCTGGCTGACTGCCAGATCCGTCACCCCAAATTTACCCTCTGTCAGGGTTCCGGTCTTATCAAACACTATCGCATCCAGTTTGCGGGCCTCTTCCAGCGCGATGCGATCTCTGACCAATATGCCGTGCTCCGCTCCCCGGGAAGTGCTGATCGCTACCACCAGCGGCACTGCCAGCCCCAGGGCATGGGGGCAGGCGATCACCAGCACCGTGGTTACTCGCTTGACCACATCCAGGCCAAACCCGGCTGCCAGGGTCCAGGCAACAGCCGTGATGGCTGCCGCGCCGAGGGCGATATAGAACAGCCATCCCGCCGCCCGGTCAGCCAGCAGCTGAGTGCGCGATTTGCTGTTTTGAGCATCCTGTACCAAACGCATGATTCCCGCTAAAGCAGTCTCGTCACCCGTTGCGGAAACCTCAATTCGCAGGCTGCCTTCCTCGTTAATCGTCCCTGCGATCACTTCATCAGAGGGCTGTTTGAGAACTAGCTTGGACTCGCCGGTGATCATGGCTTCATTGAGATGGGATTCTCCTTCCTGCACCACACCATCCGCTGGAACGCTTTCACCTGGCCTCACCAGAACCAGATCGCCCGCCTGCAGTTCGCTGACCGGTACCGTTTCCAGATCTCCATTCTGTCGGATGCGCTCCGCCTCATCAGGCAGCAGCTTGGCCAGCTCATCAAGCGAACTGGAAGCCTGCCGGACACTCCTCATCTCGATCCAATGGCCCAGGAGCATGATGTCGATCAAGGTCACCAGTTCCCAGTAGAAACTCTCCCCCAAGGAGAAAATAGTTCCTGCCAGACTGTAAATGAAGGCTACCAGGATAGCCAGAGTGATCAGAGCCATCATCCCCGGAGAGCGGTCCTTGAATTCAGGGACCGCCATTTGGATGAATGGAATACCACCTACCAGGAATACAACCAGGGAAAACACAGGGACGATCCAGGTACTGCCAGGAAAAGTCGGCATGTCAAAACCCAGCCAGCCCTGGATGGTCTGGCTGAAGAGAATCACCGGGATGCTCAGCACTGTGGAGATCCAGAAACGCCTGCGAAAGATCAATTCATGGCTGCTGTGGTCCATCCCGTGTTGATGATCTTTGCCACTATCAGAATCACCTGGGTGCTGACCGCTCCCGTGCTTTGAATCCCCCTCCATTTGGCCTTGATGATTATGATTTTGGCTGTGATCCATTTGCTTCCTCCTTCTCAAGCCCTTGAAGATACTCTGTCGAATAATCCATTAACCCTTCAGATCCTTTTTGATCGTCTCATACTCCTCCCGGGAAACCTCCCCGCCAGCGTAGCGCCGGTTGAGGATTGCCAGAGCATCCTCATCCTCTGGGAAATCCTTGGTCTTCCGAACATTTCCTCCAGAAAAGAGAACTTTCACCAGGCCGACGACTGCGACGATCAGCAAACCCCAGAGCAGGATCATGAACAGAAATCCACCCCACCCGTAACCAAATCCGTGCATCATGTTTGACTCCTTTGTTAGACAGACACCAATAGTATGATTTTTCAACCATCATTCTAACAAGACAATATCAAGCTACTTTATAGCAATCATAAAGGGGGACCGCCCTGAGGCGATCCCCCGCAATCTTTGGCAAATTAATTCTCTCTCATATGCCAGGGGTCACGATCCATGTGGTGGAAATACGGCATCTCGTCATGCATCTCATCAAACCTATAGAAGCCATGGTAATCCTCATCTCCATCATCATGGGGACAGGATAATCCTTGAGACTGATCCCAACCCCGGCCATAGGTCATAAAATGATGGTTGAAGGGTCCCCTGCTCCGGCCGTAAGCATAGGCGCTTCCAACCAGGATCAAGACCAAAACGAGGACGGCTGCAGAGAGAAGAGTGATCTTAACGGTTTTGTTCATATCAAATCTCCAAAAAGTATCTAGCTCAAACCAAATTAAAGTTTCCCTGAGTGTACCAGTCCAACTTAAAGACCGCGCAAAGCAAGTATGAAGGTTAAGTAAAGATCCCTGATCCTCTCCCTCCGTCAATTGCCTTCGGGGGCGCTTTTCTTCAGATAATAGGTAAATCCGGGGAGGCCGACCGCTCCAAGATACAGCAGATAAGCTGAGACCTCGGTCAGTGATGGATTGCCATTATAGCCCAGCAGAGCTTTAAGAAGCTGGCCCAGCGTTGAATTCTCATCCAGAATGAAGTTGATGTCATAAAGGTGTTCGATGACTGGCGGGATCAATCCTACTTCATTGAACTCGTGCACGCCGTGGGCGACCAGCCCGGCCGCGAAGAGGATCAGGAGCAAGCTGGTGACCTGAAAAAACTTCCTTAAGTCCAGGCGGATCAAACCTTTGAACAACAAAATAGAAACCAGGATGACTGCCGCCAACCCAAGGGCCGTTCCCCAGAGAATTCCTCTACTGTCCCCATTGAGGGCTGCGGCGGTCAGGAATAGAGCCAGCTCGACCCCTTCCCGGATCACCGCCAGAAAAGCCAGCGAGAAGAAAGCCCATCCCCCACCTCTTTCCGCAGCCAGTTTAAGATCCGCTTTCAGCTGATCATTCAATCGGTAGGTTCTCCTTCCCATCCAGAGAATCACCCAGGTTAAAACGCCAGCAGCCAGCAGCATCGTGATCCCTTCGAAGATCTCCTCAGTCCGTCCAGAAAAGCGGGTTCCCAGCAGATTGAGCAGGAGGCCGGCCAGCAAGCTGGCCAGCAGCGCCGCTCCAGTTCCCAGCCAGATGTTCCTGTCCGCATTCCGATAATCCAGCTTCCGGAGTGCTCCCAGGAGCAGGCTGATGATCAAAGCCGCTTCCAAACCTTCCCTCAGTGCTAATAAAAAACTAGCCAGCATGCTTTCTCCTTAGAATCCGCCCCCCAACCCGCAGAATATTATTAATTATTGTCATAAGTATTACACATAATACCATAAACCAACTGCGGGGCATTTTGGGAAAAAACACCTTTGTGACATATGTCCTAGCCAAATTTCCTGCCCTGGATTAAGATGAGGGGAGTTAATTCCAGTTTAGATTTGATCAGGATTATGCCAACATTTCTGCAGCGCCTCGATTTCAATACCACACTGCGGGCATTCAAACACCGCAATTTCCGGCTCTTCTTCTGGGGTCAGCTGATCTCTGTGATCGGGGTCTGGATGCAGTCCACCGCCCTCCAGTGGCTGGTCTACCGCATCACCGGCTCCCAGACCAGCCTGGGCCTTGTGACTTTCATCAACTTCCTGCCCGTACTGCTTTTCTCACTTTACATGGGCGTGATCGTCGACCGCTTCCCACGCCGCAGGCTGCTGTTGTTCACTCAGAGCTGGTTCACGGTCTTTGCGTTGGTGCTAGCGCTCCTGACCTGGTTAGGTTTGGTCCAATACTGGCACATCCTGGTCCTGTCTTTCCTGCTGGGAATCGGCAACTCCCTGGATATGCCCACCCGCCAGGCCTTCGTGGTGGAAATGGTCGATGATGACAGGAATGACCTGATGAATGCCATCAGCTTGAATTCGATCCTTTTCAACATCGCCCGCATCATAGGTCCAGCGATCGGCGGCGTGATTGTAGCAGCCATCGGTGAGGCGCCTACTTTTGCGATCAACTGGATCTCCTATCTAGCTGTGATCCTTGCTCTGGTATTAATGAGGATCACTCCTCTGAAAGAAGCTCAGCGGGAGGGGGGTTCTCTTGAGAAGATCAAAGTAGGGTTTCAATACATTCTGGGGCAGCAAAATATCTTAGGTCTGGTCCTGCTGGTAGCAGCCTTCAGCATGGTCGGCTTCGGCGCCCTGACCCTGGTGCCTGGTGCCTGTTTTCGCGAAAGATATCCTGAACATCGGAGTGACCGGCTACGGCCAGCTACTCTCTGCCCAGGGTGTGGGCGCTTTGATCGGCGGTGTGCTGCTGGTGCTGTTCGGTGATCATTTCCACAAAGGAAAGCTGCTCTTTTTCAGCCGGATCATCCTCGGTCCAGGCATCATTGGATTGGCGCTCTCCCGGCTTCCCTGGCTGAGCATGGCTTTGATGGCCGTTCTGGGATATTCCTTCATCACCCAGCTGGTGATCACCAACACCCTGATCCAAACCATCGTGCCTGACGATCTGCGGGGTCGGATTCTGAGCACCTATACCTGGGCCCTGGGTGGATTCTACCCGTTGGGATCGCTAATGATCGGCGCCCTGGGAGACCAGATCAGCGCACCGGGTGCTGCCTTGATCTCCGGGATCGCCTGTCTGATAATTTTCATCATCAACCTGGTTGTTTTTCCCGATCTGCAGCGGTTGACCTGAGGTGATGGCAGCTTTGAGCTCAAATTCAAGAAATCATTCTCCAAAGTCCAGACTGTCGCTGCTGACATTCTACTGCGGTCTGTTGGGACCGCTGGTGATCGGGCTGGGCATGTTAGCGAGCGCCCTGGGCTATACAGGAACGGAGATGCAGGCATATGCTCTTCGCAACCATTTCGTTTCGGAGCTGGGTCAACTGGGAGTCTCTGACCTTGCTGTGATCTTCAACGCCAGCCTGATACTGGGTGGGATCTTGAATTCGATCTTCCTGGCAGCCCTGGCCCTCCAGCTCAAGGGTTGGCTCCGCTATCTGATGGTCCCTCTTGGATTGGGTGCAGCGCTGAGCGGAACACTGGTGGGATTCTTCCCCATGAACAATCTCCAACCCCATATCTTTTTTGCCCTGGCTTTTTTCAACCTGGGCATGTTGGTTTCATTGATCTACTCCCTGCTGTTCCTGATCGGCCGAGGGGGGCCGTTCCCTCGCTGGCTGGCTTTACCAGGATTGTTTATCACTGCCGCATTCCTGACTTTCAATAATTTTCCAGGCCAGGTCGCAGAGGGAGTTGACTTTCAAGAAGGCATGCAGGGGCTGCTGTCCAACCGACCTGAGTTCATCCCTCTAGCCGCTCTGGAATGGGTTGTGGTCCTGGGCATCCTGGTCTGGTTTTTGATGCTTGCCCTCTACCTGATTCTTAAGTATGATGGGGAATACCACAAGGGAAAGATTCGATGAAACTGGAGAATATCCCCAGGCCTACAACCACAGCATCACAGCTGTGGTCTCACAGAAGCCGAACCGCGAGCGGCAACACGGAGAGCCAATGAAGAATATCATCCTGCCGCTGTCTCTGGGCACTGTCAAAGAATTGATCAGTGAAGCGGAGGCGGCCTTCCGACACCAGGAATGCGCTACCTGCGAATGCTATCTGGGCTACATCACCCAGCTGGAAATTGACGCTGGCCCGGAAGGGCGGGAATATCTCCAGGCCTATCGACCACCCCGCGAAGAACTCCATTCCTGCCTGGGCTGCGACCCCTGCTCGCCAGGAATCCTCTATGCGAATTATCTCCGCAAAAAGGGATGAGATCCTTTAAAAGGACTTCATCCCTCTTTCCGGAAACAAACCCATGAACATCCAGTTTCAGAGATTGTCAACCAATGGCATCCAGCTCCACACTGCCCTGGCTGGACCGAAAGATGGCGAACCGCTCATCCTGCTGCACGGCTTTCCAGAGGCCTGGTTTGGCTGGGAGCAGCAGATCGAAGTGCTGGCGGAAGCCGGTTTCCGGGTCATTGCCCCCGACCAGCGGGGCTACAACCTGAGCGATAAACCATCGGGAGTCGACAGTTATCGAATCAGGACCCTGGTGAAAGATATTCTGGGGCTGGCAGAGACTCTTGAACTGCCAGAATTCTATCTGGCTGGACATGACTGGGGAGCAATGGTGGCCTGGAACCTGGCTCTGACCGTTCCCCAGCGGGTAAAACGCCTGGCTATCGCCAATGTGCCCCACCCAGCGGTCTTCTCCAGCTACCTGCGCACCCATCCCGCCCAGATGCTAAAAAGCTGGTATATGTTCTTTTTCCAGCTTCCCCGGCTCCCGGAATGGTTTGTGAAAGCCGCCAACTGGAAATTCCTGGTCAATGCCCTGCCGGACTACTGGGACGCGGAGCAGTACAACCGCTACCGGGAAGCCTGGGGGCAACCAGGAGCGATCACCGCGATGATCAACTGGTATCGAGCCGTGGGGTTGGGGAACCGGGCAGGGAGATCTGCCTCAGTCGTGGAGCCTGAGACCCTGATCATCTGGGGCAAGGAGGATCCCCACCTGAGCTGGCAGATGGCTGAACTGAGCCTGGAATTTTGCCGGGACGGAAGGCTGGTTCTGCTGGAGGATGCCACTCACTGGGTCCAGCATGACCGGGCAGCTGAAGTAAGTCAGCTGTTGATTGAACACTTCAACCGCTGAAAAGGGACGAAATCCTTTAAAAGGATTTCGTCCCTTTTGGCAGGAAATTCTACCGGCGCCGGACATACTTCAGAAGTGCAGCGGTCAAGAGAACAATGATAGTCCCAGCTAGGAAAAGCACTCCAACGATAGCTGATTTGAAGCGCAAGGCAAAACGCTGGTAGGCGTCATCCCCCGCCGCGGCGGTCTCCGGGCTGAAGAACTCCCGCATCTCCACCACATGCTGTCC
>JARROG010000113.1:0-6075 GCA_037384185.1 Anaerolineales bacterium
GCTACACGCTGGTGTACGGCATCCTGTTCATGATTAACTTCGCCCATGGCGAGATCATGATGCTGGGAGCTTTTGCTGGATATTTTGTGTTCGAAGCCTTAGGAAAGACCTCAGTGACAGCCACTGGAATGAGCTTCCTGGATTCCTACCAGATCATATCCGTCATTCTTTCCTTTTTAGCGGGGATGACGGTGGCAGCCTTAGCTGGCTATTTTTTGGAACGTATCGCTTACCGGCCTCTCCGGGGAGCCCCCCGCTTGATCCCGCTGATCAGCGCCATCGGTGCCTCGATCTTCCTCCAGAACGCCGCCCAGGTGATGTTTGGCCCCAAGCGGCGGACGTACTTCAACCCCTCTGCACTGCAGAGGTCTCAGGGTTGGAGAATCCCCATCGGTGGAGAAGAGGTTATCCTGACATATACGGGGGCTTTGACTTTTGTGCTCTCGATTTTGCTTCTGATCGCTTTGTACATCCTGGTGATGAGAACTCGCTACGGCCGCTCCATGCGGGCAGTAGCAGAGGATAAACAGACTGCGGCACTGATGGGAATTAATGTCGACCGCATCATCAGCAACACTTTTGTTCTCAGTGGTGCGATGGGCGGTGCAGCCGGCGTGATGTGGGGAATCCATAATGGTATTATCTATCACTATGTAGGCTTCATTCCAGGCTTGAAAGCTTTTACTGCAGCAGTATTGGGGGGAATCGGCAATATACCAGGTGCCATGATCGGTGGAATGATTCTCGGGTTAGTCGAATCCCTGGGGCCAGCTGCCCTTGGGATCGATTTCCAGCTAAAGGACGTAATCGCCTTTTCCATTCTGGTGCTGGTGCTGATCTTCCGTCCATCAGGTATTGTGGGTGAGGTACTAACCGAGGAGAAAGTCTGATGAATGATCAGTTGAAAGAGAATGCCAGATCAGGCTTGATTTTTGGCGTAGTGATCCTCTTCTTAATGCTATTTGGCTTGACAACGACCCTATCCGATATCATAGGCGATCTGTTCAATCTTCCATCTCAAACCCGGACTGGAAATTCTTCTGGGTTGATGGTTGTACTGGCATTAATTGCTTTGTGGACTGGATCCCGCGCATCGTCCGCTGATAGATCGAACTTTCGTAACGGTCTCGCGGGGAGTGCTGTCACCGGTTTCGTGGTGGGAGGGATTGTTAGCGGGTTCATCCTGCTGGTTGGCTCCCTGGATGCCGCAAATGTGGAGATGCGCGATTATTTAGCACAGTTGGATCGCCAGTCAGTTCAATTCCTGCTGTATGGGAGAAGCCTCTGGGTCGGTGTGCTGATCACCCTGTGTATCTTTGTTGTTTTTGGTATTTTGGGTGCCCTCCTTTCCTATTTCTTTGAGACCCGCCAAGCTGGAGTGAAACTTCAGACTCAGTATCTCAAGATCAAAGAGAGTTTCCTGGATGTCAGCTTTGTTGCCAGGCTGCGGGAACATCCTCAGGCGAAATGGATACTTTATGGTTTCCTGTTAGCGATTGTGCTGGTGATGCCCCAGATGCTGGGAAAATACTGGAACTATGCCATGGGTACGGTTGGCATCTATGTATTGATGGGTCTGGGATTGAATATTGTGGTTGGCTTGGCTGGCTTGCTGGATCTGGGTTATGTGGCATTTTTTGCGATCGGCGCTTACACCGCCGGTCTCTTGACTTCCCCAGCTCCGATTACCATCCAATGGAACTTCTGGCCGGTACTGATCATCAGTATCATGCTGGCTGCCTTGGCCGGGATCCTGCTGGGAATCCCTGTCCTGAGAATGCGCGGCGACTACCTGGCAATCGTCACCCTCGGTTTTGGTGAGATCATCCGGGTTTTGATCCGCAGTGACATGATGGCGCCTTATCTGGGCGGTCCCCAGGGTGTCAGAGATATCGCCGGCCCCAGTATCTTTGGATTATCTTTAGCCACTGAAAAAGGCTATTTGTATATGATCATCCTGGCGATCCTGCTGACCATACTGTTCACGACCTATCTTCAAAACTCCCGGGTGGGAAGAGCCTGGATGGCCATGCGCGAAGACGAGACAGTCGCTCAAGCAATGGGCATCAACACCCTGACTTATAAATTGATGGCATTTGCGACCGGAGCCGCTTTTGCTGGCTTGGGTGGTGCTTTGTTCGCAGCCCGAAATCAGTACACTGGCCCAGCAGACCACACTTTGATGGTTTCTGTCAACGTGTTATGTTTGATTATTGTCGGCGGAATGGGCAGTATCCCCGGTGTGATCATTGGCGCTTTTGTATTGAAAGGTTTGCCGGAAATACTGCGAGAACTCGATCAATACCGCCTGCTGGTGTTCGGGGCATTGTTGGTTATCATGATGATCATTCGACCGGAAGGCATCTGGCCTGCCCCAAGACGGAAAATGGAGCTCCACGATAAGAACCTGGATGGACCCCCGCCGCAGACGAGCGTAGTAGGAAATGAGGGGTAATGATGAGTATTCTAGAAACCCGTAACGTAACTAAGAGATTTGGAGGATTATCTGCGGTTGACCGTGTCACTGTGGAGATCCCTGAAGGTTCTATCTATAGCATAATCGGCCCCAATGGAGCTGGGAAGACTACGCTCTTCAACTGTATCACCGGGTTCTATCCTGCTGATCAAGGAGATATCCTTTTTCTTGATCAATCGCTGATGGGACTCTCTCCGGATCGGATTACTCAGAGAGGGATCTCCCGGACATATCAGAATATCCGCCTTTTCCCAGCGATGACTGCACTTGAGAATATCCTGGTTGGCGCTCATCCCAGATTGAAATCTAATCTGGTGGATGCCTTCCTGCATACCCCCCGCCAGCGGACTGAGGAAAAAGAAGCGCTCGAGAAAGCCCAGGATTTGTTGAATTTTGTTGGATTAAAGGGAAAAGGAGACCTGCTGGCGAGCGGTCTGCCTTACGGTGAACAGCGCCGCCTGGAAATGGCTCGTGCCATGGCCAACGAACCCAAGATCATTCTGCTGGATGAACCAACAGCAGGAATGAATCCTAATGAGTCAAGGTCCATGATGCGCTTCATCCAGAATCTGCGCGATGAGCTGGGGATCACAATTCTGCTCATCGAACATGACATGAAAGTAGTCATGGGGATTAGCGAATTCATTTATGTGCTGGACTTCGGTCAGCTGATCGCCAAGGGAACGCCAGAAGAGATTCAGAAGAATCCCCAGGTGATCGAATCTTATTTAGGAAGGGGCGCCGCCTGATAATTGGGCCTGGCACTCCAAAGTGATATATCATTATGGCTATGCTTGAAGTAAATGACATTCATACATATTATGGAAACATTCATGCTCTCAAGGGCGTCTCGATCACGGTTGAGGAAAACGAGATTGTGACCTTGATCGGAGGGAATGGGGCAGGGAAAACGACCACCCTGAGAACGATCAGTGGCCTGCTGCAACCCCGTTTAGGCGAGGTGATCTTTGAAGGGGAGAAGATCTCAGCGATGCCAGCCCATGAGCTGGTATATAAAGGGATCACCATGGTCCCGGAAGGGCGGGGGATCTTTGCCCGGCTGTCTGTTTATGAAAACCTGGATATGGGGGCTTATTCCCAGGCCGACCGTTCCCATTTCTCCAGTGATCTGGAGCGGGTTTTTCATCTTTTCCCACGCTTGAAGGAGCGCCGCAATCAGGTTGCGGGAACCCTGTCAGGGGGCGAGCAGCAAATGTTGGCGACTGCCAGGGCATTGATGGCCCGTCCGAGGTTGATGTTGATGGATGAACCCTCCATGGGTCTTGCCCCCATCCTGGTAGAAAGTGTTTTCGAAACGATTACCGAGATCAATAAAACCGGAACGACGATTCTGCTGGTTGAGCAGAACGCCACGGTAGCGCTGGCGATCGCGGACCGCGGTTATGTGCTGCAAACCGGAGAAATTGTTCTCAAAGACAGCGCGGAGAATCTGCGGAAGAACGAAATGGTGCAAAAAGCTTATCTTGGTATCGAATAGCGTCTTATCCACCAGCTCGATCAGTCCTGTGGTGTTAGAATATGCCACAGGACTTTTTATTTGCGAGGGATGCCTTATGCCAAGTTCAGAAATCATCACCATTGGAACAGAACTCCTGCTGGGTGAGATCATCAATACGAACACCCAGGTTATCGCTCAGGCCCTGAGAAAAATTGGGGTGGATGTGTACCGGACGTCAACGGTGGGAGATAACACGGAACGGATTGCCCGGATTCTCAAGGAAAGCATCCAGCGGGCAGATATTGTGATTATGACGGGAGGTTTGGGTCCAACGGTAGATGACCCCACCCGGCATGCGATCGCGGAGGCATTTGGCTTGCAGCTGATATATTTTCCAGAGCTGTGGGGGGCAATCGAAGAAAGATTCTCAAGGTATGGGATCCATCCCCCCGAAAACAATAAGCAGCAGGCCTATTTACCGGAAAACGCCCGCAGTTTACCCAATCCTCGCGGCACCGCGCCAGGAGTCCACCTGGTTGTGGATGATAAAGACATCTTTGCTTTGCCAGGAGTTCCCTTGGAAATGGAAGGCATGCTGGATGAGCAGGTCCTCCCCAGAATCAGGTCCAAATACGGCCTGACTGGTGTGATCTTGATCCGCAATATCCGGGTGGACAACATCGGGGAATCGCAGATCGATGCCTTGATCAGCGATCTGGAAGAGCTGCCGAATCCCACTGTGGGCCTGGCAGCTAATAAAGGATATGTCCTGATCCGGTTAACAGCGAAGGCCGAGAATGAAGAATTGGCTGATGCGCTCCTGTGTGACCTGGAGGGGGAAATAAAAAAGCGTTTGGCGGATTACCTGGATATTCCGCTTTTCTAGGTTTGCCGGACCTGAGCCTCTAGCCGAATTCAGCCCCAGATCAGGGCCGCAGTTAATCCGGTCAGCAAAGGGATCAAGAGCCCTACAGACCAGCGCACAGCTGTGAAACGCCATCCCATGAAGGGCAGTTCAAAGCTGATCGTCAGAAAGGATTGAGTGGACCAGCTGGTGATCAGCGTGATCACCGGTGCCAGGCCAGCCCCTGCCTGCCTGAGAATATCAATAATAGGGAAGACTACGTAAGGTCCCCCAGGAAGAAGCATACCCAGAAATTCCGAGGACAGGATGCCCGTCACTCCGGAGTCCGGTCCAATCCAGGAAGTGACAAGATCTTCGGGGGAAAGGACATTCACGAAGCCGACAATGATAAAGGCCAGGAAAATCAGCAGTGCGTTCTGCCGGGTCGTTTTCCAGGTGAATTCCCAGCCTTTTTTGAGGGTTTCCTGACCTGCTCTCCAGCTGATAAAGAACAGGACGGCAGCGATGATCCAGAGAATGATAGTCGCAGTGTTCATTCTTCCACGCCTTTCCTGATCTTTGTGATCATGTTTCCGAACAACCATTCAACTGTGATTCCCAGCAGAGGGGGGATCAGGAAAGTGATCAGGTATCTCCGGATGGCGACAGCTGGTCCCAGAATGCCGAACTCCAGAGGAAGCCTGGAAACAGACCAGAGATTCTTGGCAGTGACAAATGCGATCAGAACGCCCAATCCGGCACCTGAGGACAGTAGAGCACCGGCGATGGGATAATAGGCATAAGGTCCACCGGGAATCAGCCCTCCACCCAGACAGGCCAGCAAGATGCCTTTTATCCCTGCTTCTCTTCCCAGCCAGCGGGCGATGAATTCCTTTTTGATGAGTGCCTGAAGCAGTCCAGCTGTAAGAAAGGCTGCGATCAGCAAGAGGGATTCTTTTCCAAGGATGACGAATCCCTGCAGAAATCCCTGTTTGACTGTTTCCCAGCCCCCTTTCGCGAAGGCCAGACCCGCCAGGATGGCTATCACAATGAGCAGGATGAGATGGACGTAGTATCTATTGATGATTTTTTTCATAAGATCATTTATCCAGAGGTAAAGTGATTGTGAATGTGGTGCCGACATTGACCTCGCTTGTCAGACCTATCTCTCCGCCGTGATCCACAATGATCTGCTTGACAACTGCCAGGCCTAATCCGGTTCCAGGCATCCCGATCACGAAACTGCCCACAGTCCAATAACGGCGATCCGACCCGGCGAGCAGCGAGGCGAGCAGC
>JARROG010000114.1:0-10558 GCA_037384185.1 Anaerolineales bacterium
GAGATGCCGGACAGCGATTTGCTCGGCAGCATCCGGAAAACGAATACGCTTGAATATGAGTATTTGACAACCGAGCAGCATCTGGGAGGTGAGGAGTACACAGTCACCCTGCAGTTCCTGGTGCCTCCCGGGAAAAAACGCGGTGATGAAGATTCAACTGCCCGATCGTTCGAGGAAGTGATTGAGATTTTCAAACCCACCCTTCAGCGTCTGGATGTTGTGTTATTCACTTACGACCTTACCAGTCTTGAAAGCTTTCATAACCTGGATTACTGGTCAGCTGGGGTAGGTGATCTGCTCAATGATGCTTCCCATTTCATCCTGCTGGGCACGCATCTTGACCAGGGCGAGCTGATTGAGGTCACTGACCAGGACATCACGGAAGGGTTGGACCGCCTGGCTGCGGAGATCCGATCCGCCCGCCCTTCTTGGAAAGGGAACTTCGCTCATCTGGAAGTCTCTAATCTAACTGGGGAGAACTTGAAGACCTTGATATTTTACCTGGCTGGCAGCGTGGTCAGCGCCCGCCAGATGGGTACCTGAGAATTTCCGATCGTATCCCATTCCCCCTGCTTCAACCGACGCCGCCATTGCAGTCTGGGTGCTTTGCGGAGTGCCGCTAGGCTTCGGCGATGTAAGATTTTATCCATTCCTCCCATCTAAAGAACTGATTGAGATAACCTAAAGAGAGGATATATTATGGAGCTAAATGGTATCCATCATGTGACCGCTGTCAGTGCCAGGATAACCAAGAACCTGGATTTTTATACCGGTGTGCTGGGCTTACGGTTGGTCAAGAAGTCAGTCAATCAGGACGATGTTTCAGCCTACCATCTCTTCTATGCTGACAGGCTGGGCACACCTGGAACGGATATGACCTTCTTTGATTGGCCCCGCATTCGACCGGATCGCCGAGGAACAGACAGCATCGCCGGGACGGCCTTCCGCGTTTCAAGCAGGGAGGCTCTGGATTATTGGGCAGATAGACTGGATCAGCTCTCCGTCAAGCGAGGGGAGATTGATGTTTTTGCTGGTCGAGAACTGCTTCCATTTGAGGATCCGGAAGGCCAGCAGCTCTACCTGGTCAATGACCGCGGGTTTGAGTTCGAGGGAGAGATTTGGCCCCAGCCGGAGATCCCGGACGAGTATACATTACGGGGATTTTTCAGTGTGCTGCTGACGACACCAGACAATCTCCAGATGGCCCGGATTTTCAAGGATGTCCTGGGATTTTCTGAGGTTTCAGTGAATGATTGGATCGATAAAAAAAGGACAGTTACTGTATACTCAACCACTGTGCAGGGCGGCCCGGGAAAGGAAGTCTGGCTGCTGAATGATCCTGACGCGCCCCGGGCATACCTGGGAGCCGGAGGGACTCATCATGTAGCTTTCCGGATTGGCAGCTCTGACGAGCAGCTCAGCTGGCTGAGGCGCCTTCGGGAACACGGATTGCAGGTCAGTTCTCAGATCGACCGCTTTTGGTTCAAATCAATTTACTTCCGGATTTCACCTGGGATTTTATTTGAAATCGCTACCGATGGTCCTGGTTTCTCCATCGATGAGCATCCAGAGCGTCTGGGTGAAGAACTGGTGCTGCCCCCCTTCCTGGAGGATCGGCGTCAGGAGATCGAAAACAATTTGGTTCCGCTGCAAGAAGGCTGATCAATGGCAGAGAAAATCCATCAAGGGCAGCCGGTCCTTCAGTCCGGTGTTCTGTTGAAAGATGCCTCAAAACTTGTCATACTGCTGCATGGCAGAGGAGCGAGTCCTGAGAGCATGCTGAGTCTGGCGGATTCTCTTCAGACTGATAGTACATGCTTCTGGATCCCGGGGGCGGCGGGTATGCGCTGGTACCCGGAGACGGCTTTTGGACCGCTGGAACCCAATGAACCTGACCTCACCTCTGCCCTGAATGTGATTTCTGAATTGGTGAGTCGGGCTGCCGCGGCAGGGATTTCCAGGCAGGGCATCGTCCTGGGTGGCTTTTCTCAGGGAGCCTGCCTGGCAGCTGAATACCTGGTACGCAACCCGGAACGCTATGGGGGATTGTTTGTTTTAAGCGGGGCTTTGATCGGTCCCCCCGGGATGGAACGCCAGCCAACAGGCGATTTGCGAGGTACCCCTGTGTTTCTCGGACTGGGAGACCAGGATTCCTGGGTTGCGCTGGACTTGTTTCAGGAAGCAGGCCGTTTATTTGAAGATCTGGGCGCGGCAGTCGACCAGCAGATCTATCCCGGAATGGGACATACGGTCAACCAGGATGAGATCTCCCGGGTTCGAAAGATGATCGCTGCGGTATCAGAAAGTTGAACAAAATTGATAAATATTTGATTTAAGGAAGTTACTAATGACAGAGATATGGACGGTTGAAGACATACCAGATTTATCAGGAAAGGTCGTGATTGTTACGGGAGCGAACAGCGGGATTGGTTTGGAGGCCAGCCGGGAGTTGGCCCGCAAGGGAGCTGAAGTGGTCATGGCTTGCCGGAATCAGGGCAAGGCAGAGGCTGCCATACAGCAGATCCAGGAGGATCTCCCTCAGGCGAAGCTGGAATATATCCATCTCGATCTGGCGGACCTGGCCTCGGTTAAAAAGTTTGCCGCTGATTTCAAGTCCCGCTATGATCGACTGGATGTGCTGCTCAATAATGCGGGCATCATGATGGTTCCTTACCAAAAGACAGCGGATGGATTTGAAAGCCAGTTGGGGACCAATCACCTCGGTCATTTTGCCCTGACCGGGTCACTGATCGATCTGATTCTGAAAACCCCTGGTTCCAGGGTGGTGAATATCAGCAGCAATGCGCATTATGCGGGAGAGATGGATTTTGACAATCTTCAGTATGAGGATGGCGGCTATAATCCCTCTGCCGCTTACAGCCGGTCCAAACTGGCCAACTTACTGTTCACCTATGAACTGCAGCGGCGATTTGAGAGTGAGGGAGTAGCTGCTCTGGCCCTGGCAGCTCATCCCGGCATCGCTGCTACCGGATTGGCTGACCACTTCTTGGGTGGAAGATTTTCCGGGTTGATCCAGAGCATCATGAAGGTTCTCTTCCAGAGCGCTAAAATGGGTGCCCTGCCGGGTCTGCGGGCCGCGACTGATCCCGAAGCCGAAGGCGGCAGTTACTACGGTCCAGGCGGCAAAGGGGAGCGGTCAGGCTATCCAGTGGTCGTGTCCTCTAATGAGGCTTCTCACAATCAGCAGGACGCAGCCAAGCTCTGGAAGGTCTCAGAAGATTTGACCGGTGTCAAATACCTTTCTGTTTGAGCTGCAGAAAGGGAAGACTGGTTAGTAAATACCAGTTGTCACAATACCGGGTTTATCTAAACAGCGCCAGGATCACTCAGGTGTATTCGATGGTTCTGGAGTCTGAGTTGGTGTTTGGCTTGGGGTCTGGCTCGGTGATGCCTGCGTGCTTGTAGGAGTAATGCTGTCTCCTACCAGGATCAGGACATAGAAACTGTCTCCAAAGAAACTGCCGGAATCTGTGGCCATCCGCCAGTTCCCAGTATATGCTCCCTCGTTCGTAGGGGCAGTCATCTCAATGGAAATGTCGACCTGTTTTCCGGGTTCGACTGCTTTGGGGAGGGTGTAGCTTTTTCCGCTCATCGTGCTCCCGCTGACGTTCTTAACCTGAAAGCCTTCTTCCCAATCGCAGGTCCCGGAGTTCTTGACCCGCCAGGTCTTAGTGAATGACTGCCCTGGAGTCATCTTGGTGTTATCAGGTATGGTCACATCTGTCATGAAGGTCAGTACATAACACGAACTGGTGGGAAGCACAACCTGTGCCGGGGTTGGGGAGGCTGTCGGAGTGCTGGTTGCGGTTGGGCTGGGGGAAGGGGTCACTGTGAAGGTTGCCGTGGGCTGCGCCAGGGCAGTCTGGGTCAATCCAATTGAAAAAGTGGCTACTGCCCGGGTCTCGATCAGGCCAGGATCCAGGGTAGGAGTGGAGCTGGTGGGTTTGGAACAAGCTCCCAGGAGCAGGCTGATCCCTGTGATAGTGATCAGTAGTCTGCGCAAGGTAAGGGTGGTTTTGAATTTCATAGTTTATCCTGTATGGGTTAATTGGTTATCGCTCCCAGCAGATCCCGAACCTGGATCTCACGCTGGTTTTCGCGACGTAAGGGAAGGGATTGGTTGACTGCATAGCGGTTTTCACGGCCTTGCTTGCTGACGGTAATATACCCGCCTTCTTCCAGGTCCTGGATAATGCGAAAGACCGTACGGGTGGTGATGTTCAATTCTGAAGCTATTTTCCGGGCAGTCAAGTTTTCTTCTCGGGCTAAGAGGGTAAGCACCGCTGCGTGGTTGGTGATGAAGGTCCAGTGTCTGTCGCTCATAATTCCGTCCGAGTTCCTGGTGGATATAGCATGAAACAGATTACATGAAAAATATGTCATATATTTTACAACTTAACCGCTAACTGTCAAGTTGCGTGAAGAGGCGTTATAGCTTCTAGCATTGGCGGGAAGCTTTATTTCAAAATAGGGGGAAATATTCTGAGCAGGAGATGATCAGGTCAGGAAGGAGTAGGCTCGACCAGAATCCTGGCAGAGATTTCTCTTCCCAGACTGATTTCCTTTCCGTTTACCTGGAGTGTGAATGGTCCGTTGAAGGGAGCTTCGTCAATGATTGTCAACGTCGTACCAGGTAGGAGGTTCTTTTCCTCCAGGTATTCGCACAGGATCAGTTCCGGTTGGTCAATGCGGATGATTACTACCTCTTGATCAAAACCGATCTCATTCAAAGGAGTCGCTGGTGGGATTTCCACACTGCCATCTGGATCTGGAATTGGATGCCCGTGGGGACAGGTGGTGGGATATCCCAGGAACTCTGCCAGGGCTTCGCTGACTGTTTCATCAGTGGCATGCTCCAGCCGGCAGGATAGATCATAGACCTGGGACCAGCGGATTTTCAGGCGATCCGCTAGAAAGCGGCCCCAGAGGCGCTGACGCCGGATCACGATCAAAGCCCGCTTCAGCCCGGATTCTGTCAGGGCAACTCCTTTATACGGCTGGTGGGTGATCGCCCCGTAACCCTCCAGGCGTTTGACCATCTCAGTTGCAGAGACCGGCGAGACTCCCAGGCGCTTGGCAAGCAGCGAAACCGGCACCAACTCATCGGTTGATGAGAGTTCATAGATGGATTTGAGGTACATTTCCCTGCTTTCAGTTTCGGGCATTGGATCCTTCCTGGGTTGGGGTGAATCTGGGATTTATTATAATGTGAATCAAGTTCTTGCTGGAGTGGTTCCCAGGCAGGCTGTTGTTCAAGTACTTCCTGCCTCTCAATCCTGGCCTATTTGCTTCAGTGCACGCCTGTTTAATCGTCTGCAGGTGTTGTGAAGCTTGGCACAATTATTGGTTTATGGTATACCTTATAAAAAAGTGTAAGAGGTCTATGTAAAAAATGGATTCAATTTTGTTATGACTGTGGTCACTTTAGATACATTAGCACCGGGAGAATCGGGACGGGTCGCCAGGGTTCACGGTCGGGGCGCAGTGCGCCGCAGATTGGTGGATATGGGGCTGACCCGCGGGGCTGTGATCGAGGTGGTTAAACTTTCTCCCCTGGGTGATCCGGTTGAGTACCGCCTGCGCGGCTACCATCTTTCCCTGCGGGCTTCCGAGGCCAGGACAATCGAAGTCGAACTTCTTGATGAGGACCTCAAACCCCCCAGGAAAAAAGCTGAACATGGTATCGAACAAAGTCTTATTCGCTGTCAACGCGGTCAGGAATTTGTGATCATCCACACCAGGGGTGGGCGTAAAATGCGCCAGCGGCTGCAGGAGTTGGGTCTGACTCCCGGCTCCGTTTTCTCTGTGGTCCGCAACGATTTTCCAGGCCCGTTGATACTCGCTGCCCTCTCCGGGGAGCGGGTGGTGGTTGGCAAGGGACTGGCGAGGCATATCCAGGTGAAAGTCCACTAAGCTATCCGGGAGCAGCTGAAACCAAATGACTCAATCAATTGCCCTGGCAGGAAATCCTAATGTCGGGAAGAGCACCCTTTTCAACGCGCTGACCCGGGGTAACGTCCCCACAGGGATCAGCGGCGGCAAGGTGGAAGTCGGTACCTACAGTCTGACAGCTTATTCAATTGAAGAGATTATCGCCCGGGATTATATTGTCAATGAAAGACCCACAGCAGTAGTTGCTGTGGTCAATGCTGCCAACCTGGACAGAAATCTCTATCTGGTCACTCAGCTGATTGAGCTGGGAGTTCCCGTGATCGTAGCTTTGAATATGACTGATGTCGCTCGCAGAAGAGGTCTGGCAATCTCTTTGCAGGGTTTATCCGAACGCCTGGGTGGGATTCCAGTGGTGGAAACGATTGGAAATCGCAGTGAGGGTCTGGATGATCTCAAGACGGCCATCAGCCTGGTTCTTGAGTATCCTCATACAGGTCATATCCAGACCAATTTCAGCGGAATCCTCAGGAAGGAGATCGATCACCTTGGGAGGATCATCCAGGAATCGGAGACTCTCCGAGAAGATTTTCGCTCCGTTTGGCTGGCAACCAAGCTGCTTGAGAACGATCAGGAGGTGATCTCCAAGCTGAAGTCTCAGGGGGAGGAAGAATTGCTGGATTTGGCCCAGGTCTCTCGGGAGCGGATTGAGAATGATACTGGAGAAGATCCCGAGATCCTGATCGCTGATCAGCGCTACCAATTTGTGGATCAGGTGATCGATTCTGCGATTGAGCGGCCCCGGGAGGCACTCATCACCCGTTCGGAAAAGGTTGACGAGATCGTGACCCATAAGATCTGGGGCTTGCCAATTTTCCTGTTGTTGATGTGGTTGGTGTTTCAATTCACTTCCAACGTCAGTGGGCCATTCCTTGACTGGGTGGATATCTTCATCAACGACTTCATCTATAAATGGGCAGGCCAAATCCTTGAGCTGGTGGGCCTGGGGAACAGTTGGGTGGGATCACTGATCAGGGATGGTGTGATCGCGGGTGTGGGAGGTGTGCTGGTATTCGTGCCGGTACTTCTGTTCCTCTACCTGGCTCTGGGAGTAATGGAAGATTCTGGTTATATGGCCCGGGCTGCCTTTGTGATGGATCGTGTGATGCGCTGGATGGGCCTGCACGGGAAAAGCTTTTTGCCGATGATCATCGGTTTTGGATGTACTGTCCCCGCGGTTTACGCTACCCGGACCCTGGATAATGAGAAGGACCGCAAGCTAACTGCCTTCCTGGCAACCTTTATGAGCTGCGGAGCCAGGCTTCCTGTCTATGTTGTCTTTGGAGCGGCCTTTTTCGGGGCGTCTTCCGGCACATTGGTTTTTGGGATCTACCTGCTGGGCATCATTGTTGCCTTGATCACCGGTTTCGTGATGAAGAATACGATTTATAAGAGCCGTCCGCCTGCTCCCTTTGTGATGGAACTTCCACCTTATCGGATTCCCCGTCCCCGGGATATCTGGAATCAAATGTGGGAGCGCACTCAAGGCTTCTTGATCAAATCAGGAACAGTGATCCTGGGTGTGTCGATGGCTCTCTGGCTGCTGATGGCTGTTCCGGCCCATCAAGATACCGGGCTCTTCGATGAGGTAGAACCCGGGGACAGCCTCTTTGGACGCATCAGCAGTTTGGTAGCTCCCGCATTCGCACCTGCGGGATTTGGATCCTGGCAAACTACCGGTTCATTGATGACTGGTTTACTGGCAAAGGAAGTCATCATCAGCACGATGAGCCAGATTTATGCCGTTGAGAGCCATCAATCGGATGCGGTGGAGACATCTTTCAGCCAGGATTTGTTTGCGGTCAGCGCAGATTTCGGTCGGGCTGCGTTTCTGACGATCCAGGAAGCGGTTAATATTCTGCCCCGGACGGTCAATTTGTTACCCCTGGTGGATATCGGAGAGCTGTCCTTGCTCCCGGAGAGTACTGGGCCTGAAGGAGCTACCCGGTTGGAGAGTTCCCTGCAGCGGTCTTTCGCTGAATCAGCCGGGTCATCTGCCGCGGGGCCCATTGCGGCGGTCGCCTTCAATGTCTTTGTGCTTCTTTACATTCCCTGTGTATCCGCAGTATCCGCCATGCGCCAGGAATTTGGTCCGCGCTGGATGTGGGCCCAGATCATTTATACTTTACTGATCGCCTGGACAGCTGCTGTCGTTATTTTTCAAACGGGGAAAATAATATTTCTGTGAGGAGTATGCAGGTGTCAAAATCAAAGCTGGGACAGGTGTTGGAAAGTTTTGAGAATTCCCCTGGAGGTAAATCCCTGCTTGCCCTGGCCAGAGAGCTGAATTTATCCCAGGGCCAGACCAAGAACCTGGTCGATTACTGGGTGCGAAAAGGGCGCATCCGGGCGGTCGCTCAGCAGCCAGACTGTCAAACTTGCGGAACCAAGAAGGCCTGCCCCTTCATATTCGAGATGCCCCGCTATTATGAAATTGCGGATGATTGAGATAGCAAGGCCGCGCCGAACTTCGCTGGCCTGTGTTCCTCTCACCTCTCCATAAATGAGCTAAATTATGGCATGCATGCTGCCCCTGGGACAGATCCAACTTTCTTAGATCTGGGGTTCTAAGGATTGCCGCTTGAGCAGCCTGACACTTTTAAAATTGACCAGCTGGCGGTTCGCTTCATCCCAGAGTCGGAATTTGAGGGATTTTATACTTGACCAGAGCTTGATAGGTTCCACTTGAAAGACTGGATTCTCCCGGTGGCATTTTTCCAGCCGATAGTTCGGAATGCGGGGGCTGAGGTGGTGGATGTGATGGAAACCAATGCTGCCGCTGAACCACTGCAGGATTTTTGGCAGTTGATAGAAGGAACTGCCTTCCAGGCCGGCTTTGAGAAAATCCCACTGCTGGCTCCGCTCCCAATAAACGCCTTCAAATTGATGCTGAACGTAAAAGAGCCAGACGCCGGCAGTGGAAGCAATCCAGATGACGGGAAGCTGGATCAGCAGATAATTCTTGAAGCCAATCAACAGACTCAACGATGTTATCAGGATCGCCAAAGCTAGATTGGTCCAGTGGATGCTGTTCCGTTCCCGCTTGCCGAATGATTTGCTGGGAAGTCGATGGAGGATCAGGAATGTCAACAGCGGACCGACACCGAACATGATCAGGGGGTTGCGGTAGATCTGGTAGAAGGCTTTTTTCCAGCGGGGTGCCGCTATAAATTCTTCTACTGTCAGGGTCCAGACATCGCCAACACCGCGTTTATCGAGATTGCCTGCTGTGGCGTGGTGGATGGCGTGGCTCTGCCGCCATTGGAAAAAAGGAGTGAAGACCAGTACGCCCAGGAAGGATCCTACCCAATGGTTGGCCTTAGCTGATTTAAAGAATGACCAATGCCCGCAGTCATGGAACAGGATGAATAATCGCACCACCAGGCCACCGGCAGGAATGGAGAGGGCCAATACCAACCAGTATGAGATGTCCAGGGCGTAATACATCAGGACCCACAACGCAAAATAAGGTACCAGCGTATTGACCAGCTGCCAGATGCTTTTCCGGACATCCGGCTGCTGGTAACTGTTTACGATCTTCCGCCAAGTTTTAGAGGAGTTCGCTCCAGCTCGTATTTCAGTACTCATAAAAAAATCTCCTACCTGGGTTATTACCCAGGGCTATTCTCGGCTTCACTTGAGAAGCCGAGGTATCCAATATTGGGGATGAATAATTCAGGTGGAACGAAAGGATATGATTTGCAGTATAACCTGTGGATATAGTGTCGTCCAGAGAATTAGTGACTGCAGTCATATTAATGATAATTGACGCTTTGGCCGTTGATCTCCTGACTGAAGTTGCCGTTTCTTTATTTTTTCCATGAATACCAGTCCCTGCTATAATTGGCGAAATACAAGGAGATCGGTTCATGCAATATCGCAAAATGGGTTCTTTGGATTGGGAAGTGTCGGCATTAGGATTTGGATGTATGCGGCTCCCCTCCCGCAAATTCAGTTTAATGGGTGCGGACAAGGAAGAGTCCAAGCGCATCATTCGCTACGGTATCGATAGAGGGATCAATTACATCGATACTGCTTGGCCTTATCATCTGGGGGAAAGTGAAAAGATCGTCGGTGAGTCCCTCCAGGATGGCTATCGGGAGCGGGTCAAGCTGGTGACAAAGCTGCCCATGTTCCTGGTCTACCGGACCTCGGATTTTGACCGGTTCCTGGATGTCCAGCTGGACAGGCTGCAGACGGACCACATTGATATCTATCTTTTCCATGCCCTTAATAAAAAAACCTTTGAACGGGTCAAGCAGTTGGGGTTGATCGAAAAAATGGAGCAGGCCAAGCGCCAGGGGCGTATCCACCATATCGGTTTCTCATTTCACGATACTTTTCCGGTGTTCAAGGAGATCATCGACTATTATGACTGGGACATGGCGCAAATTCAGTATAACTATATGGATACCTGCGTCCAGGCGACCACGGAAGGTCTTGAGTACGCTTACAGCAAAGGCATTGCGGTGGTGATCATGGAGCCGGTCAAGGGAGGCACATTGGCAGATCCTCCCCGGGAAGCAGCAGCGGTGATGGAAGATGCTGAGATCGAAAGGACACCCGTAGACTGGGCTTTACAGTTCCT
>JARROG010000115.1:0-7164 GCA_037384185.1 Anaerolineales bacterium
CGGAAAGTCGGGCGCTGGGAAAACTGTGGAAATTTCGGTGATTTACGGCAAAGCTTTTCCGCAGGCGAGTCTGAAACCTCCCGCATTATATCGGTGGTCCGGAAAATATCTGGAGCGCATATCAGTATGAGCGTACGAACCCCAGTGGTACCAGGATCCTCCCCTCAGGACCCGCCTATCAGCCCTCGATAAATCTAAATTCGCCGGACGCTCGTAACAATTCAAGGTCCATTCCCAGATATTGCCGCTCATATCCCAGGCTCCGACTGGTGAGATGCCGGCAGGATACATCCCAACAGCCATCGATTTATTGAGCTGGTTGTGTTTGGTGTGGGCCAAGCTTTCATCCCATTCCAATCCCCAGGGATACATATGATCAATATCTCCACCTGTCGCTGCCATCTGCCACTCCCAGTCTGTTGGCAGCCGAATCTCCCATTCTGGATGCCTGTGAAGCGGGGTCGTACTGGTTTCAGCCTGATCCTTCCATTTAGCTGTCAGCCATCTGCAGAATGCCACAGCATCGAACCAGCTGACGTTATCACGTGGGTGGTTTTCAAAATCGAATCGCTGATCTGCAGGAGGCACAAGATCCTCCTGGTTAACTGCCAAACCCTTCCACCAGCTTGGATTCATAAATCCATCTTCAGCATCCAGAAAAGTTTGATATTGAATCTTTGTGACTGGATAGCGTGAGATCAGAAATTGCTCAACCTCGAACTCACCTGCCCGTTCAACTTCTATCAAGCCTCCAGGGACTGGCTGCCAGCAGATATCAGGAAAGGAACTATCCCCCACAAGGCCTACACCTTCTCTGGGATCTCCCCGCTTACTTAGCACTTCACCAATCCAATTCCGGTGCGAATGAGGTAACTCCGGTCGTAAAATTTCCTGCATCAGAACATCCAAGTCGTCATTTTCATGAGCTTCGATATACTCATCCAGCGCCAGGACATCCGCCAGAGGGAGATTTTCTGATGCCTTTGCTGCCAAAGCTTCCCGCGCCCTCTCTTCTTCTAAAATATCCAGCAGCATAAATGCGGCTGGAGCAATCATTGCAGAACATGGATTCTGCTCATCCGCTCCAAATTGAGCATCCCGCAATTCCTGGCAGACTGTCGTTCCATATTCCATTATGAACCGATCTCGGTGCTCTGCAATCAAGCGACTCCGCCGCATAGTTCCTCGTGAGTTCCTCCTACTCCGCCGCTGAAACCAGTCGATATCCTACGGATCGGATCATCTACTTCACCCCACAGATATTCCCCAACTGCTGACACGAAGGATTCCGCACAGCCATAACTGACATCCATCATTTCATTGATCCTATCCCAGACTCTTTTCCTCTCAGGTGTGAGCATGTTGTAGTCGATCATCAGAATTTCCTTCACTAAGTGTCATAAATTTGTGATGTTTATAGGTGAGATTATACCCATACTTCATCAAATCAACAGCAGTAGAAAGTCACCATCAATCCCTCAATCAACAAATAACCCACGCCTTGTATAGGTGTGGGTTTTGCTTCGATCGGCCAGTGAAAATAAGCTCGCGTTATTGATCAGGAATCCTTTCTGGGCAGCAAGGATTCCTGGATGTTTACAAGGATCAAATCCCGGGATCGTTATTGTTCCCGCGTGCTTTGATATGCCAGCAAGGTCCTTTCCCGAGCCTGTTTATGGTCCACGATCGGATCAGGATAGCCAGCCGCCTGGACTCCCTTTTCCCAGGGAGCATGGATTGAGCGCTCATCCAGGCCTGATAATTCCGGAACCCAGCGGCGGATATAATCCCCCTTTGGATCATATTTTTTACTCTGTAAAATGGGATTGAATATCCTGAAGTAAGGCGCGGCATCCGTTCCGGTTCCTGCTACCCACTGCCAGCCGCCGTTATTGGCAGCCAGATCTGCATCCAGCAGGTTCTCCATGAACCAGCTCTCTCCCCAGCGCCAATCAATCAACAGGTCTTTCACCAGAAAGGATGCAGTGATCATCCTGGCCCGGTTGTGCATCCATCCCGTGGATTTCAGCTGGCGCATGGCTGCATCAACTATAGGATAGCCCGTGCGCCCTTCTTTCCAGGCATCAAACTCCTCCTCGTTATTTCTCCAGGGCAGCTGATCATACTGGGGACGAAAATTTTGGGTCCGCACGTGAGGAAAATGATAGAGGATGTGGATGTAAAATTCCCGCCAGATCAGCTCGCTTAACCAGACTTCAGCCCCTCGAGTATCATTGAGACTCGCCAGCTGCTCCCCTGCCCTCCGTAATGCTGTGCGGAGTCCCAGAACGCCAAAATGCAGGTAGGGAGAAAGCCGGGAAGTGCCATCGAGATCCATGCGATCCCGGGTTTCATGGTACTGTCCAATCCCATTGGCGAGGAAGTCTTCCAGCCGGTCCTGTGCAGCCTTCTCACCAGGAGGAAACAGGGATTCAATCCTGCCAGACGGGATCTGCTCTGTGGGAATATCAGGGATGGTTGGGATTTCATCTGGCTCTGGGATCCCCGGCAGCTCAGGCTTGACAGCAAGCCAGTTCCTCTTGAAGGGGGTGTACACAGTATACGGCTCGCCATTTGATTTCATGGCCGCCAACGGATGCACGCCCAGCTGGCCTTGAACCAATTTCAAGGGCAGACAACCGCCAACCAGCACACTTCGCAGCCGGTCATAGGGTGTAAAGTCCTCTTCAGCATAGATCCTGTCTGCCCCGGTCTCTTCCAGCAAGTCAGTCAGCACCTCGACAGGCTTGCCTTTGCGGACCACCAGGTAGCTGCCCAGCTGCCGCAGGTCCTGATCTAGCTTCTCCAAATTCGTCCACAGGAAATCCTGACGTCTGGAGGGAGTTCCCGACAGCAGAAGAGGATCGAGGATAAAGACTGGCAGCACCAGCCCATTTTCAAGAGCTCGAGCAAGGGTCAGATTATCCGCCAGTCGCAGATCTCTCCGCAGCCACCAGATCGCGGTCATTCTTCATCTTCCAATTCAGCCAGAATGCTCAGCAGCTTATCATTTTCGGGAATATCAGCCATTCCCTTTCCATAGTGAACATAGCGCACCATCCCGGCGCGATCAATGATCACCTGCGCGGGCATTCTCCCCCCTTTGAACAATTTTATTTGCTGCCCATACAACCGTAAGATCCTGTGGTCAGGATCAGGTATGCCCCGAAACGGCAGGTCATGCTCCTCAAAATAAGCCGAAAAAGGGCCTGGGGTTTCTGGGCCGATAGCCACAACAACGGTGTTCAACTTTTCGAATCTTTCAAAGTCCTGGCGCAACTGCGCCATATGCCGGCGGCAGTACGGTCACATGAAACCGCGGTTAAATACCAGCAGCACATTCTTCTCCCCCTGGAAATCTTTGAGATGAAAAGATTCTCCCCGATAATCCATGATGGTGAAATCTGGGGCAGCCATATTGGTGGACACGGATGTCATAAGCTCTCCTTTACAGTCAAAGGATTGGTGCTAACCAATCGAAATAACAGTTGAATTACCTGGCGCTCTACTCAAGGACAGATTTTCTGGATTTTCATAAGCATCGTTTCAGAGACATCCTGCATCCGAGATGAAAAATCCCACTGAAATAGGTTTTGGGGTGTGATCACCAGGGCGACCTCTTCCTCCCGGAATTTCAACAAATTGCGGGCCAACTGATTATCCTGCCCTCCCAGGTAGCGCTCGATCAATTCCTCGAGGATCTCTGCCCCTAGATCCGGGTCAATTTGAGCCCGGGCCTGACCGCGCAAGCCGCAGTAGGGCGGTGTATCCGCAGCCAGTTCAAAGGCACACCGCGGATCAGCTTCCAGATAGGAGACAACGCGCGCAGACTTCCGTGTGGCACAATACAGCTTACCATTGCGGTGTGTATACCAAAGTGACAGCACTGCAGGCCAACCACTCTGGGTTTGGCAGGCTAACCGCAGGGGAATATGCTTCTTTGTCAGGAACTCATCGAAATCGTTAAGTTTCTGTACCATGATCACCTCTTTCCCAGATCTTTTCGTCCCTGCCGTTGATTATCACCCATTATCTGCATCCCGGATTGATTCCGGACTGTCCTTTTCAGCCTGTATATCGGAGATCTGCTCGAGGGAAAAACTCCAGGGGACAGTGAAAAACGTGCCAAGCCCTGACAGGGAACTGTGAGCTTTAAAATCCTCTTTTCTGTCCTTCCCAGGGTGGCTCTTTTCCTGCTCGGAATTCCTCGACGCTGGGACCGCCTAATTCCTGCAAGCGCCAGATGCCATACAGATAGCTGAGGATCAGGATCAGAATTGTATAAGGCCAGCCCAGTACGGTTTGCACCAAGCCCAATCGGCCTGCTGCAGCCTGTTGATACAGCCAGTATTCCAGCGCCAGCCTGGCGCCAAAACCAGCCGCCCAGAACAAGGTTACCTCAACATAAGCAGGCAGCACCCGCTCCTGCCAATACCAAGCTAGCGGCCAACCTCGTGTCAAATGACTGGTGACAGCCGCCAGAGGCCGTTTGATCAAAGCGCTGATGAGCAGTAAGATTACCAGCAACCCACTGCTGATCAAACTTGGTAGGAAAAAGCCAAGGGCTGAATCGCTCATCAGAGCAAAGATTCCAGCCAATAAAGCAGCTCCCAGTCCTCCTAATGCGTAATATTGATTGTCTTTGCGGATGATCCTGATCACAAAAATCAGGATCGCCAGACCTAATGAGATCGCCAGCGCAGGAATTACATCAAGGATAGGATTGAGCACCAGGAAAATCCCAGCTGGCAGGATAGAATCCAAAATCCTGCCGCCGCTTCCAGATAGGACTGACAGCAACTCTTCCTTGAGCTCGGTCAGCTTATCCATCTGCGTGTTTGCCCATCCAGAACTTATGCCAATTCCCATCCGCTTGATAGAGAGCGATCAAAGTGTACAGGCTGGCAGTGAAGAAACCGAGCACCATCATCAGTAATACCCAAACAGCAGCCCTCCCGACCGCCTTTTCCCGGTAGACAATCCAACCGGAAAACAGGAAAAACCCAGTATAAAGGTCTACCAGAGAGACGATTCCCCAGGGGTTCTGCAAGATCTTTCCCCCATCTAACCCGAAATCTCCCACCGTGAAGCCGTAAATCAGAACTCCAGTCATGGCCAGTAAACCCAGGGCGGCAAGAACCTTGGCAGCTTTCATGATATTCTCCCTAAATCACCAGAATAACGCCTAATATCAATTCGACTACAAAGCTGATAATATTGGACGATACTGGAGAATTGTCGATAACAATTGATATACCCCTGACCAGAGCCATCACCAAATAAGTGATACCCAGCACACTATAAGTTTCGGGCAGATTGAAATAGAGGACAGCAGCGCCAAATCCCACAAACAAAGCCCCCAGGATGGTCCTGATTTCGCTGATACCACGTCCTCCCTGGGGTTCCAGACCGGTAAAACCCGGCACCCTCAGGGGCCAGAAAACGGATACCACTCCGGTCAGTATTGTTGCTACCGCAGCTATGATTTTTAATATCTGCAGGAACATGGTCACTCTCCTTTAGGGGGACTGGGGATCAACACCGGGGTATTCGCTTTATAAGTTTCATAATCTTCCTGTCCTCCCCATTTTTCGTCGGCCCGTTTTTCCAACAGCGGCACTCCGCTGATGCGGGTTAGCAGAATAGTGATGAAAATTGGCGAGATCAGCGAAACCCACTGCCACCCCTGCAGCACTGGAAGTGCGATAATCATCACACCAACCCAGAGCACAATTTCACCAAAATAGTTCGGGTGGCGGGACCAAGCCCATAAACCGCTTTGAATGAATTTGCCCTCGTTCTCAGGATCAGCCTTGAAGCGGCTTTTTTGACTATCCGCCGCTACCTCGATGGAAAAACCAAATATCCACACGAAAACTCCCACCACCAGAAATCCATCCAAGGGCACCCGCTGCTGCGAGGTGACCACAACCAATGCTGCTGCCAGGGAGAAAGATACCCATAAACCCTGGATGGTCCAGGTTTGCAGAAAACGACCAAAGGATTGTTTGATCTCCCGGAATCTGCGGTCTTCACCGGCATTCTTAATGCGTAAAAATAAAAACGTGCCAAGTCTCAGTGCCCAGGTCGATACCAGGACCAGCATTATCCAGGAGCGGAGATCCCGCTCTGGGGCCAGAGCTACTGCCAGGACCATTACTGTCAGGTAGGTAAGACTTCCCGTCAGATCAAAGAATTTTTCTGTTTTCAGCAGGTAGGCCGGGATAAAAGCCAGCCATTGAATGACGAACGCTACCAGAATGCCCAGGGCATAAATTGGCCAATTGCCAACCTTGTACCCTCCCTGACTCCCTGCCACAGCAAGGCCGGCTCCCAGCAGGGCCGCGATCAGCACTCCCAGGTAATTTCGTAGATCTTCACTTTTCATGCATACCTCTCTCTAGTTATGGAACTGATTTTAATCTTGCTGTTTGGTAACAACTGCGTATCCAACAGCTCCCGGCCCGATATGGACCCCGATCACCGGGGTGATGTCCATGGAATAGACCTCACCATCCGGAAGCATGTCCTGGACTTTGTGCTTGAATTCTTCTGCTTTCTTCTGGGCATTGGTGTGCAGCAGCGCAAAACGCTCGATTGGCAGGTGCTGCTCGAGCAGTTCCACCAGCCGCTTTTCAGCCCTCAAGCTGGTCCGAACGCGGTCAGAACCTGGCTGCCCATCTTCCATGGTCAGGATCGGCTTGATATGCAGTAAACTGCCCAAGCCGTGCATAAAGCGGTTCATCCGCCCGCTGCGGCGTAAAAACTCCAGGGTGTTCAATCCAGCTGCTACAAATGTCCTGGAACGCAGATCTTTCAAAGCGGCTGTGATCTCGGATACCGTTTTCCCTTCAGCAGCCATACGGGCAGCCCGCTCCACCTGGAACCCTGTTCCCAGGCTCAACTGGCCAGAATCCACCACGGTCACCGGTAACCTTGCAAACTCATTGGAAGCGGTTTTAGCCACGTTGACGGTACCGCTTAAACTTTCGGAGATATGAATGGATAGGATCTCCGTCGCTCCTTCATCCGCCAGCTTTTCATAGATATTCAGGAAAGACTGCAATCCCGGAGTTCCAGTTGTGGGATGCTGGCTGTAAGTTGCCAGGTTGCTGTAGAATTCCTGACGGGTGATTTCCACCCCATCCAGATAACCCTCAGTTC
>JARROG010000116.1:0-5995 GCA_037384185.1 Anaerolineales bacterium
GACACCCGACCGCTGCAAAGCAACGCCAATCGACCGGGATTCAAGGAACTGAATCTGGATCAGCCGATTTATTTCCTGCTGACTGGTTTGGACAAGCGGGAATGGTTGGGTGATACAGGTCCGGGATTGACGGACACGATCATCGTTGCTTACCTCAATGCCGCCGAGGAGAAAGCTGGCTTGATCTCCATCCCCAGGGACACCTGGGTCGACCTGCCGGACTATGGATTCTATAAGATCAACCAGGCTTATTCCCTGGGCGAAGCGTACGGATACCCGGGAGGAGGGCCCGGGATACTGATGGACACGGCTGAGGACTTGTTAGGGATCCAGATCGATTATTACGTACAGGTGGATTTTGAGGCTTTTGTTGTGCTGGTGGATTCCGTTAATGGGGTGCTGGTCGATGTGCCGGAAGAGATCCTGGTTTGGCCGAATGCTGAGATGGAAGGTGATATGAAACGGCTTTATCCAGGCAAACAGGTGCTCCCGGGCAATTTGGCCCTGGGCTATGTCCGCACCCGGGATACCCTGGAAGGTGATTTCGGGCGGGCAAAACGGCAGCAGCAGGTGCTTGCTGGATTGCAGAAAAAGATCTCCTCCTACGAGATCCTGCCCGTGCTGATTCCCCGCCTGCCGGGCCTCTACCGTGATCTATCCTCTCATGTGGAAACGAATCTGACGCTCAACCAGATCATCACTCTGGCATGGGCAGTCAAAGGGATCAATTATCAGAGTGTTCAGACCCGGGTCATCAAGGAGCCGATCGTAACCGCTGATATCAATGATCGGGGTCAGTACATTCTGATACCGGATCTGGAACTGGTCCGTAATATGTGGCAGGACATGCAGGAAATCGAAGCCACTCCTATACCAGAGCCAACCCAGGAGCCTTCTCTGGAAGAGTACCTGGTAGATGAGGATGCCAGGATCGGTATTTTGAATGCCACCTCCTCCCCGGGGCTGGCAAATGAAACGGCTGAATTCTTGAAAGCGAATGACCTGAACATTGCTTCCTTAGGCAATGCCTCCAAGTTCAAGGACCAGACGGTGGTATATGATTATTCCGGGAATCCCCAGACGGTGCGCTATATTCTGGAACTGATGGGATATTCTGAAAACAGATTGTTTTACAAGGCAGATCCGGCTGTTGACGAGGACATTGTCATCGTCCTGGGTTCAGACTGGGCGCTGGAAAATACCATTGGGGAAACGAATTGATCGATCAGCTCTCCCTCGCTTCTCATTCACTTAAAATCTGTTTGACAGCAGTCAGGAAAACCGATAGACTTTAATTAGGATCCGGATCCAATACGCAGGAGGAAATATGGGGTATAAAAATTACCGCTTGTCTGTGATCAAAGGCTACAACAAGGGAGAAACCTTCCCTTTGGATGCAGATGAGATCACTATCGGCCGGGGTGAGGAAAACACGATTGTGCTGAGTACTGCAGAAGTTTCCCGGAACCATGCAGTGCTGACGAAAACCGAAGGTGGATATATGATCAGGGACCTGGGTTCCACCAACGGCACTTTCGTGGATAAGAAGGAAGTTGGAGGAAAATATCTGCTAAAACCTGGCGATACTGTGATGTTTGGAGATGCAATCTACCTGACTTACCAGGCAGATGCGGACCCGGAGGAGACCCTGGTTACTCCCCGTCCGGATGATCTCCCTGATAGCGATGTAACAGCTGTCACCGCCAAGCCGGCAGAGCTGCCATCGGAGCCGGCTCCTGTAAAGCAGGCTGCTCCTAAAAAAGACAAACCGGTCGAAGAGCAGCTCGCTGAGAGCCCGGTGGCTGAAGAAGAGAAGAAGAATAACACCTGGCTGTGGGCCGGGATCGGATGCCTGGTGGTGATCCTATTCTTGATTGTCGTGGGCGTGATCATATTCGATTACCTGAACCTGTGGTGCACGCCTCCCTTTGATACTTTGCTGGGATCAATATTTGGTTATGCCTGCCAATAGGAGAATTCATTATTCAATCACCCATAACTCCGACACCGGAGACAGGAAATAGCGGTAATCTAAATAACTAAATGAATTCTCCAAATGAATTTGACCTGAGTCCCACTACCTTCGTTTATGGTGGTGATGCACTTGCCCGACTGCCTGATGGTCGGGCAGTTTTTATCCCCTTTGCCATACCGGGTGAAGAGATTCGGATCAGGCTTGTGGAGGAGAAAGAGAGATACGCCCGAGGAGAAATCGTTGAGATCCTGGCCCCCTCGCCTCTCCGAATCGAAGCCCGCTGCCGCCATTTCCAGGAATGTGGAGGCTGCCACTACCAGCACATTCCTTACCAGGAACAGCTTCGCATCAAGCAGCAGATCATGGTGGACCAGTTCACCAGGGTGGGGAAGCTGGCAGATCCGCCGGTTCAGCAAGTTCAGGCATCTCCCTCGCACTGGAATTACAGGAATCACATCCAGTTCCATATCAGCGATGATGGAGAGCCCGGTTTCTTGAAGCATCATTCCAATCAGTTCATCCCCATCCAGGAATGCCATCTGCCCGAGGAAAGCCTGAATGAGATCTGGCCCTCTTTCAATTTCGAGCACATTCCCGGCCTGGACCGGGTAAGCTTGCGGTCAGGCGAGGAAGGCGAGGACACCCTGCTGGTATTGGAAAGCACGAGTGAAGAGACTTTCGAGTTCAGCGTTGATCTGCCGCTTTCTGCCGTTCTTCAAGGACCGGACGGGGAGCTCATCCTGGCAGGTGATGATTTTACAGTCATCCCTGTCCTCGACTTTCCTTTCGTGGTTTCAGCGGGATCTTTCTTTCAGACCAATTCTGCCGTGGCCGAGATTCTGATCGAGACCTTGCTTGAAAAATTGCCGCTAAGCGAGGAGAGTATAGTGCTCGATGTCTACTGCGGGGTTGGCTTGTTCAGCGTGTTCCTTGCTCAGCGGGCAAAGAAAGTGATCGGGATCGAATCCAGCCCCAGCGCAGCAGAGGATTTCTTATATAATCTGGCTGATTTTGAAAACGTAGTGCTGTATGACCTGCCGGCTGAAGAGGCTCTGCCAAGCTTGGAGATCTCTGCGGATATCATCCTGCTCGACCCCCCCAGGGCGGGACTATCCACGATCGTCTTGGATCAAGTGGCAGCCATGGATCCTGAGGTGATTGCCTATATTTCCTGCGATCCTGCCACGCTGGCACGGGATGCCCAGCGGTTTCATAAGAAGAGTTATCAGCTCAAGGAATCTATCCCGTTTGATATGTTTCCCCAAACCTATCATATCGAGAGCCTGAATTTGTTTCAAAGGGCATGAATACAAGTATGATTTATCTCACTATGCTACCGGTAGGGTGTCGTGTAAAATCTCAATACAATCACCGTGAAGCATGACCAGGTGATATAAACTGGGCTGAGGGCTGTCCTGAAGGCGGGATGAGCTGAAGTTAAGGTGCGTTTGATGGGAAATATGATTTTCCTGGCATTATCCATGATTTATAAGCGGGTCCAGCAGATCCCCCTGTTGGGTTTGCTGGGCATATTATTTATTTGGAGTCCATGAGCGTACCTGGCCTGTTTCGAAGCAAAGATCGGAACAGGCTTTTTTTATCCAACTGCAGAGGGGAGGAACGATTCTTGAACGGGATCGGTTTCTCCGCGGGAGGCAAGGTATCGAAGTGAAAAAAGATCTCGATCGCGAAATACCGGAGCTGAATTGGGAAGCTCAGCTGGCTGAACGAACGCAGTTCATGAAAAGTTCAGCGATCAGGGAACTGCTGAAATTCACCCAGGACCCTGAGATCATCTCTTTTGCTGGGGGTCTGCCTGCCCCGGAAGTTTTCCCAATCCGGGAAGTGGAAGAAGCCTGCAGCTATGTGGTCCGGGAGATGGGTAAAAAAGCGCTTCAGTATGGGACCACGGAAGGCTACTGGCCTCTTAAGGAATTCCTGTCTGATTCAATGCACAAGTACGGGATTCCTGCCAAGCCGGAAAATGTGCTGCTGACCAACGGATCCCAACAAGCCCTGGACCTGATTGGCAGGATCTTCCTTGATCCTGGCCGCTATGTGCTGACTGGACGCCCTACCTACCTGGGAGCTATTCAAGCCTGGCGAGCGTATCAGGCAAAGTTCAACACCATGCGGGTGGATGAACAGGGGATGGTTGTAGATGAGATCGAACATGCTTATCAGAAATCCCTGGATGAGAGCGGCCGCCCGCCGGCGCTCATTTATGTGCTTCCAAATTTCCACAACCCGGCTGGGACAACCATGCCGCTGGAGCGCAGGATCAAACTGGCGGAGATAGCCACGAAATTGAATCTCGCCGTGGTAGAAGACGATCCTTACGGCCAACTGCGGTACGAAGGGAAAGATATTCCACCTATCTGCAACCTGATTCCCGAGCGTACCATCTATCTGGGAACCTTTTCCAAAACCATGGCTCCGGGATTGCGCCTGGGCTGGATCGTGGCGCCAGAAGTCCTGATGAAGCGCTTCGTCCAGGCCAAACAGGGCTGCGATCTGCATACCGGCACGTTAGTCCAGTACATCGCCAATGATATCTGTCAGCGAGGGATTCTCAAGCCGCACATCAAGAAGATCTGCAGGGTATACAAAGAACGCCGGGATACCATGCTGGATGCCTTGACTGAGTTCTGGCCTGAGGAATGCCAGTGGACCGATCCGCACGGCGGGTTGTTCTTGTGGGCCAGGGTCCCAGACTCGATCGATACCGACCGCTTCCTGCGGGAAACAGCACTCAAGGAAAAAGTCGCCTTCGTGCCTGGCGTGAATTTTTACCCCAATGCGGACGGCGGGAACAATGCCATGCGCCTGAATTTCTCCTATGCGCCGCCTGATGTGATCGTGGAGGGAATTAAAAGGTTAGGAACGGCCCTTAAAAAAGAATTAAAGGCCAAATAGCACCTATAGGAGATGAGAAGTATCCTATCAGATTGGATGTTTTTGATATACTATTGAACCACTGAACTTCAGTAATCAAGGTTGCTGAAGAATCCAGCGGATATGTAGAATTATCATCGAAGAGATTTGAAAACTCGAAGGAGGCACACGTGTCACTGATACAAGATGTAATTGCAAAAACCAAGGAGAAAGATCCTGCCCAGCCTGAATTCCACCAGGCGGTCAAAGAGGTCCTGGAGTCTCTGGTACCGACTGTCGACCGTCATCCGGAATTTGTCCAGGCCAAGATCTATGAGCGCATTGTCGAACCCGATCGGGTAATCATGTTCCGTGTTCCCTGGATGGACGATGATGGCGAAGTCCATGTCAACCGGGGTTTCCGGGTTCAGTTCAACAACGCTATCGGCCCCTACAAAGGCGGCCTGCGCTTCCATCCCTCGGTCAACCTGGGCATTATTAAGTTCCTGGGTTTTGAACAGATTTTTAAGAACTCGCTCACAACCCTGCCAATGGGCGGCGGCAAAGGCGGTTCTGATTTTGACCCCAAGGGCAAGACCGATACGGAAGTGATGAATTTTTGCTATGCCTTCATGCGCGAGTTATTCCGCCATATTGGCCCTGACACGGATGTGCCGGCAGGTGATATTGGCGTGGGCGGCAGGGAGATCGGCTACCTGTATGGTTATTATAAGAAGATCCGCAACGAACATACCGGCGTATTGACAGGCAAGGGAAGGGAGTACGGCGGAAGCCTGATCCGGCCTGAAGCCACCGGATACGGTGCGGTCTACTTTGCGGCTGAAATGCTCAAGGTCCGCGGATTGGAGGCGGAGGGCAAAGCAGCCCTGGTCAGCGGTTCCGGCAATGTCGCTCAGTATACAGTTGAGAAGCTGCTCGACCTGGGTGCAAAACCGATATCTCTGTCGGACTCGTCCGGCACAATCATCGACGAAAAAGGAATTGACAGAGATAAATTAGCCTATGTGATGGAGCTCAAAAACATCCGCCGCGGCCGGATCAAGGAATATGCCGAGGAATTCGATGTCGCTTATTACCCCGACATGAGTGTCTGGGATGTAGTCAAGAAAGAGGGCATCAAGGCTG
>JARROG010000117.1:0-8836 GCA_037384185.1 Anaerolineales bacterium
ACGGATCAAGGAAACCTGGTTGAACTCTTCCTGGGATTGGTCGGAGGAACGGATCTAAATCAGGTGGTCTTTGAAGGATTGTTCCGCAGAATCCAGCGGCCGGGAACCTGGTTGACCCTAGGTGCCCTGTCTTTCCTGGGTTGGGGTCTTATCTTTCCCGCTAAAAGAGCCGCCGGGATATCGGGAGGAACTGATTCCAGATCGCGGGAGACCGATTTTATCCTGCTGCTGATGCTTTCCGGCATGGTCCTGGTCCTCTTCCCTGAGTTCATCTACCTGCGGGATATGTTCGGATACAGGATCAATACAATCTTTAAATTTTATTATCAAGCCTGGTTGATGTGGAGTGTGGCAGCTGCTTATGCCTTCGTCGTGCTGGCAGATGACTTAAAACGCTTCTGGCGGCCGCTTGTCTATGGGGCCATGCTGATCTCCCTGGGGATGGCGCTTTTTTACCCGGTGCTCGGATTAGGCTCCAAGACCAACAATTTCTCGCGTGCAGATGGATTGTCCCTGGATGGGAAATACTTATATCCTTCCTCAGACTATGAAGGTGTCTTGTTCTTACGGAATGCAGAACCAGGTGTGATTGCTGAGGCGGTGGGAGGAAGTTATTCCACAGAACATGCCAGAATGGCGACCTATACAGGTTTTCCGACCATTCTTGGATGGGATTTTCACGAGGTACAATGGCGGGGTGGTTGGGATCTTGTGATGGTCCGCAAGCAGGATGTAGCTACACTGTACTGCACAACCCAATGGGAAACAGCCCGATCCCTGCTTGAAAAATACCAGGTCCGTTATCTGGTTGTTGGCAATGTTGAATATTCAACTTATCCGGAAGGCAGCGATTACTGTCCCTTTGGGATCAAGATTGATAAGTTTGATCTCCATCTGCAGCCGGTCTTTCAAAATGAAAGTTTGACCATCTATACGGTTCCAGATTTCCCGCAGGAATGATCCTGAATACTATCATGCCCACTGGACTCAAAAGGTTTCACTATGGAAAGAACTCATAAGATCACCAATGAAACACTTCTTTACGGGCTGATCTTTTTGACAGCCCTGGTGGTGAGGCTCTTCCTGCTGGGACGAGTCCCCTTGGGGGAAAGAGAAGCCAACTGGGCTTACCAGGCCTGGCAGTCTTCCAGGGGTGAATCTACGTTTCTTGGATCCCAGGTGGCCTATCTGGCAGTTACCGGGAGCTTATTTCGTTTCTTCGGGGGCAGTGCTTTCCTGGCCCGCTTCTGGCCGGCATTGACGGGGGCCTTCCTGGTCGGGATCCCTCTCGTTCTTCGTAAAAAGCTCGGCTTAGTACCGTCCCTGATCATGGCAGCCGGTTTGGCGCTTGACCCCGGCCTGGTCGCAGTTTCGCGGATTGCAGGAAGCCCGATGCCTGCCCTGGTTTTCCTGGCCCTGGCTCTGGCATATTTCCACAATTTCCAGCTGCCCTGGACGGTATTTTTCCTCGGCCTGGGACTGTTCTCAGGTCCGGCGTTCTGGTTGGGGATCCTGATCCTGGGCTTGAGCACTCTTCTGGCTGGCTGGCTGGGTTTGATCAAGCCAGTGCAGTACTTCCGGGATCGGATTCGCAGCCTCAGGGACACCTCAGGGAAGAATCCAGGGAGCCTGCTGCTGCCGATTTTATTCCTTATCTTGATCGGTTCCTCCTTCCTGACAGAGTGGCAGGGATTAACAGCCTGGGTCAGCGCCCTACCTGAGTTCATCTCCTCCTGGCTCTATCCGACAGCCTTCACCCTCGGGAAGCTGGGGATTATCCTGCTGATCGGCAATCCTCTCGCGCTGGTATTTGGACTGCTGGGATTCATCAGGGCCTGGCGAACGGAAGATCAGCTGGGGAAATATTTTTCAATCAGCTGGGCAGTCGCCATTTTGGTCCTGCTGATCTATCCTGGCCGGCAGGAGTCGGATGTAGTCTGGGCTGCACTTCCGCTCTGGGGAGCCGCCGCCACTGGATTTATCAATATCTGGAAATCCAGCCGCAGCGTCTGGGCTACCTACGCGCTGGCAGGCTTGTTTAGCGTTATGGCAGCTTTGAATTGGCTGACTTTCATCGGCACTGTTTTTCAATTTGGCAATGACCGCGCGCTGCTGCTTCAGCTAGGTCTGCTGGCAGCATCATTGGCTCTGGTGATCCTTTCGATGACCGTCATCACCGGGGAGTGGAATGCTGGTACTGCCTGGAAAGGGCTGGCCCTGGGAGCAGGGATCACCCTTTTCCTTTATATGGTATCTGCTCTGTCCCTGGATGCTTTCTTGTGGGAGAAGGATCCTCGCTCCCTTTATGCTGGCTCGAGCGGTCCCGGGCAAATGGAGCTCCTTCAGGATTCGATCTCTGATGCCAGTCTGACAGCAACTGGACGGCCTGACAGCATCCAGGGAGCTGCCCTTGTGGATCGCCCTGATCTTCGCTGGTACCTGAAAGATTTTCCCGGAATAAAATTTGCCGATTCCGTGGACAATGGGAACCCTCCACCATTGCTGATCACCTCCGAGGAAGATCAATTTTTAGCCGACAGCGAAAATTACCGCGGCCAGGACTTTGTGATCTCTTCTTTCCCTGGTTGGCCTGGGCTTGTTCCGGATGATTGGATCAGCTGGATTGGCTTTCGCTTTGGCCCAGTCCAGCGGGACCATATCATTCTCTGGATCCGGAACGATATCAACTCCGGTTATTAACTGAAGGATCTTTAAAGAACAGGTGGTGTTATGAAAGGTGAGACAACACGAGGACAGGTATGAGTTATCCAGCGATTCTTGCCATTGACGGCCCGGCTGCCTCAGGGAAGACCACCGTTGCCAACCTGTTGGCAGTGCGCTGGGGGTAACCTGGCTTGCCATCGAAATCGAGATCTCCACCAAGAATGAGGCTGCAGTCTCCCGGCTGGCCCGGACGGTGCAAATTGACGTTCTGCCGCCCTCCAAGGAGGATGGCCGGGAGTACGATGTGCTGGCGGACGGAATTGATGTCACCTGGAAGATACGGAATTCGTTGGTGGATAAGAAAGTCTCCAGAGTCTCTGCATATCCTGAAGTCCGTAAAGCTCTCACTGAACAGCAGCGCCGGATTGGTCTGCGGGGCCGGGTGATCATGGTTGGCAGGGATATTGGTACCGTAGTGCTGCCGGAAGCTGATTTGAAGATCTATCTGGATGCCTCAGTTGAGGAGCGGGCCAAACGCCGCTATAGGCAACGGATCGCTCGTGGTGGTAAAGCAGATTTTGATAAGATCCTGAAAGCCCTTAAGAAGCGGGACCGAAAAGACTCTACCAGGGAAATCGCTCCGTTACGCGCAGCTGACGATGCGGTTATCATTAAGACGGATGATTTGACAATCGATCAAGTTGTAGACCGTATCGAAGAACTAGCCGGAGGATCCAAGGATTGATATGCAAGAACCTTATAAAATACCGCTGAAAACAAGGATCTCCCGGAGATTCTTAAGAATCTTCTTTAAAAGCGTCTTTCATTTGCTGGGGAAAGTTGAGCTGTCCGGTTTTGAGAATATCCCCGACCACAATAGATATGTGGTGGCTTTCAATCATGTATCCTTAATTGAGGTGCCGTTTATTGCGGCATTTTGGCCGACCTTGTTGGAGATCATCGGAGCGGTTGCAGTCTGGGAGAGGTCCGGCCAGGCAATCGTCGCCAAAATGTGGGCTGGCATCCAGGTCAACAGAAATGAATTTGACCGGGAGGTATTTAAGCAGGTTGAGCGCGTATTTCAGGCTGGCCGTCCGTTAATGATCTCTCCAGAAGGCGGCCGATCCCATACGCCTGGTTTGAGGCGGGGGAAACCTGGGGTTGCCTATATCATTGATAAGATTGGAGATCTGGTGGTTGTACCGGTAGGGGTGGTGGGCAACACCATGGATTTCCTGACCCAGGGCCTGCGTTTAAAAAGACCTCCCATCAAGATGATTGTTGGAAAGCCATTCACGGTGCCCCCCTTGACGGGCAGGGGTGAGCAGCGGCGAAGCATGCGCCAGCATAATACGGATCTGATCATGGCTCACCTGGCAGCCCTCCTTCCTGAATCCTATCAAGGCGTGTACCGCAATTACCAGTCCATCCTCGCGGGTGAAGAAGTGGTGTTTGATTCACTGCCAGCGAAATAGGGTCTTACTAATTTATTAGGGGGCAAAGGCCCCGGATTATCCATGCTATAATCGAGTATGGATTTCAACCAGCCGGACTCATCCCAACTCAGGCTATGATGCCCTTTGTTCTGACCTTATTTAATGCTCCTGCATACCTGATCTGGCCGGCAAGTGGGCTGGGTATTGCTGCCCTGGCGGTGATGGCTGGCGGGCTCATTTTCGGGAACTGGTACTGGCGGGATTACCAGCGGGGAATGAAGGAAAACCAATGGTTCCTGCTGGGTATCCTGCTGACCCTGGCACCTGTGACAGCGCTGTTTTTCGGGGTCAAACTGCCGGATTGGGGCGCCATTCCCCTGCCCAATATGTCGCTCGAGCCTACCGGCGGGACATTGATGCTTTTAGGGGCTCTGCCGGCGATCATCGCTGGCTGGATACTCGGCCCGATCAGCGCCTCTGTGATCGGTCTGATCTCTGGAATCTGTCTGGCTTACTGGGATACCCACTCTCCTTTCACGGTTATTGAATTCGTCTTTTTTGCCCTGCTGGTCTCTGTTGCCATCCGGCAGCGCTTCCGGACGGCATTCTTCAGTATTCTGCGCCGCCCCTTCCTTGCCAGCTTGCTGATTGCCGGTCTGCATGCTTTGCTGTATATTGCCGGTGCTTTTTTCTGGTCAAGCGGGGCTGTAGTAGAGAAGCTTGACTTTGCAATCTCAAATCTCCGCACTGGTGTAGCTGCTCTGGGAGGAAGTTTTGCTTTGGGGGGGTTGATCGCAGAGTTTGCCCTGGTTGCTCTTCCAAGGGCGGATGGGGTCAAAGCCAAGCTGCGTCCGTCCCCGTCCGAGAGCAGCATTAAAGTCCGCTTCCTACAGTATGTGGTTACCCTTACTCTGGTCCTGGTGCTGGTCCTGCTGCTTGTTAACTGGTTTGTTGCCGGGAACTCAGCCGAGAAGATGGTCCAAAGCCAACTGGAGAATATTGCCCGGACTACAACCAATAAGATTCCCTTCTTTTTCAATACCGGACAGAGTCTCATCAGCCAGTATGCCTCCGACCTTACAGCCGGCTTTGATGAGGATGAACAGGAAAATTTGGATGTTGTACTCCGTAAAAGCTTTCGGGCTATCCCTTTCTTTTCCCAGTTTTATGTTTTCGATACCAGCATGGATCTCATCAGCGCCTATCCGGAACAGAACCTGAATGAGTTGACCTTTGGCAGTGAAATTTACACCGGTTTGACTTCAGCCTTGAATGGAGTCCCTGTTCAGGTTTATGTCACACCTCCTACGGGAGCGGGGAGCAAAACGGTAATTACTTATTTGGGAAGCATCAATTCCCCGGAAGGGCTTTCGGCCGGTGTGCTGGTCGGTCTGGTGGACCTGGAGTCCAATCCTTTTACTCAACCCGTATTGAGTGATCTCAAGGCTGTTAATGAGATGGGAGGTGTGGGCTATCTGCTGGATGAACAAGGCCGTGTGCTGTACTCCTCCCGGGAAGATCTTTTTGGTATCTATTTTCCAAGCTTTGACCTGCAGCACGAGGAGGTCTTCTCAAAACAGACCTCCACAGACGGCACCCGACAGCTGGTATATATTCGCTCTGCCCTTGGCCGTCCCTGGACGGTCATGCTGACACTTCCTGCAGTCAGGGCCCAGCAGCTGGCTCTTGACCTTGCCGCTCCGCTTTCAGGAGTGGTGCTGTTGATCGCCCTGCTCACCATGGCAGCCATGTATTTCGGTTTGAGCTCGGTGGCTGATTCTCTCCATGTGCTGACCCGGGAGGCTGATCGGATCACCAAAGGAGAACTTGATCATCCCTTGCGGGTTACTCCCCGGGTGGACGAGGTTGGCCAGCTTCGCCGGGCGTTTGAGAAAATGCGCCGGAGCCTGAAGAACCGAATGGTGGAACTCAACAGGCTGCTGACTGTCAGTCAGGGAGTGGCATCATCCCTGGAGTTGGCCGATGCGGTGGAAACCATCCTCACTTCGGCCCTGGAGATTGGCGCTTGTTCAGCCCGCATCGTACTCGCTGATGATGTGCTGCCAGAAGGTTTTTCTGAGGGATCGGCGATGACCCACATCGGGAAGGGAGAGGACAATGAAGCCTTCTCCTATCTTGATCCCCAGATCCTGGAACTGGCGCGGACACGGTCCCCGGTATTGCTCTCCAATCCGGCTCGCATGCCTCTGCTGGACCTGGAGGAGGACGATCCGGTTCCAGGTGCCATCCTGGCTGTCTCCCTGCAGCATGAACAGCGCTATTATGGGGCAATCTGGTTGGCCTTTTTAGAACCACATACATTCCTTGACAGTGAGGTCAGATATATTGTGACCCTGGCGGGACAGGCTGCCTTGGCTGCCACAAATTCCTCCCTGTTCAGCCGGGCAGAGATCGGTCGTAAGAGGCTGGCAGCCATTCTAGCCTCGACGCCGGATCCTATCCTGGTCTTGGATCACCAAGATAAGCTGCTGCTCACAAATCCGGTGGCTGCTGATCTGCTCGGGCTGGAAGGCGATGCTGGCATGGGTGAGCCAATAGAAAAACTGACCGATCAGCAAGCCTTGATTGATCTGCTTGACGGCACCGCAAGTGGCCGGGCCTCAAAAGAGATCAAATTAGGGGATGGCAGGGTTTTCCTGGCTACCGCTTCTCCCGTTCACGCCGGAGAACATTGGTTGGGCAGGGTGTGCGTGCTGCGGGATATCTCTCAGCTGAAGGAAATGGACGAGCTGAAATCAGATTTTGTATCAACGGTAAGCCATGATCTGCGCTCACCTTTGACTTTGATGCGGGGATATGCGACCATGCTGGAAATGGTTGGCGAACTGAACGAGCAGCAGCAGAATTATGTCCACAAAATCATCGTTGGGGTAGAGAGTATGTCCCATCTGGTTCAGAATTTGTTGGATCTGGGCCGGATTGAAGCTGAGGTTGGATTAAAGCTCGATATGATATCTGCACCAGATATTGTCTCTGAGGTGGCGGATTCATTTAAAATCCGTGCCTCCCAAAAGAAAGTCAGACTGCTTGTGGCTCCCCCAAACCAGACCATACCATTCATCTCAGCCGATAAAGCCCTCCTCCAGCAAGCCCTCCGGAATTTGATCGATAATGCCATCAACTTCAATCAACAGGGCGGTGAGGTCTCGATCCGCTACCGGATGGATGAAGGCAAGATCACCTTTGAAGTGGAGGATAACGGTATCGGGATCTCGCCGGTCGACCAACAGCACCTTTTCGAGAAGTTTTACCGGGTTGAAAGCCGCGAAAAGGACAAGCAGGGAGGGACCGGGCTGGGATTGGCGATCGTTAAATCCATTGCTGAACGACACGGGGGAGATGCCTGGGTGGAGAGCGAATTGGGATCCGGAAGCACATTCTATCTGGCAATCCCCATCCGCCAGCCAGAGAAGAAAGTCACAGCGAAATAAGTATGGAAATCAGGACGCGAGTATGGTAGACTAAACCTGCGCTTCAGTTGGGGCGCAGTGGGGGTAATCCCAGGGTGAACCTGGAGCAGCAAGAATGGGAAAATCGCTCTTGACTGGTCCTCATTCGCCTTGTATAATTATTATTTGCATGTTAAATATCAATCCCTTCACAGAATGCGAGCGCTGAAGAGCGATCTCTCTTGCGCTTGCTTTTGTGCGTGCTGGTACTAAAACATCTTTTCTAACTGGCGGTACCGTTTTTTGAACACAAACAGACCTCGCATGTGACCATCTTGATTTGGGATTTCTGACTGATTTCTGCAGAAAGAAATCAGCGGGGTTTTTTGGTGGATTACCGGGAAGCGGACAGAGAGGTGTTGACTTGTACGGGATGATAATCTCAGCGGTTGATAGTAGGAACGTACAGGAGGTTTTCGAGTGAAAACTAAGGGGTTACAAAAACTACGCATTGGCTTGGCTTCACCAGAAATCATCCGCAGCTGGTCCTACGGCGAGGTCCTGGAGCCCGAAACGATCAATTACCGGCGCCTTCGTCCAGAAAAAGATGGCTTATTCTGTGAGGCAATCTTCGGCCCCACTCGGGATTATCAGTGCCACTGCGGCAAATATAAGAACATTCGCTATAAAGGTATTGTTTGTGATAAGTGCGGTGTCGAGGTAACTCGCTCAGCAGTGCGCCGGGAACGTATGGGGCACATTGAGCTGGCTGCTCCGGTTGCCCACTTGTGGTTTACCCGCCGCATTCCTTCCATCCTGGGACGGCTGTTGGACATGTCCCGTCGTGATCTTGACCGTGTTTTATATTTTGCCCAATACATTGTCACCTACGTGGATGAGGAAGGCCGCAAGAAGGCCCTGGAACAGCTGGAAGCCCGCTTCACTTCTGATGAAGGCGAAGTAGGGGAAGACCTCAGTGAAGAAATTAAACAGAAAGAACAGGAGCGGGAAGAAAAGCTGGCAGATCTGACGGCCAAGCAGGAGGAAGTCCAGAACCGCTTTGATGAGCAGATTGCTGCCGAGCTTGAGCCGGTGATCAAACAAGGCCAGCAGCTGGAGAAGACGCTTCAGGATGGTGTTGATGAGGCAGCCAAGGATGACTTGATCTTCCCCGATACCGAGACAGTCATCGTCAAGAAAGGCGAGAAGATCAAAACCTCCCACATCGCCAAAGTCCAGGATGTCGTTAAGCAGCGTCTGGCTGAAATTGAGGAGAGCCTCAAGGAAACCAAGGAAAATGAGCTTGAACATATCAAGCTCGACGTC
>JARROG010000118.1:0-5894 GCA_037384185.1 Anaerolineales bacterium
CCTACACCTTTCCCGCCTCTGAACTTTATATAGAATGTTAACATATGACCAATAACAGCCATAAAGCCATCCAGGAAATCCAGTTCAGGGTTTGAGGGTTAGAACCAGGTCACTACCAGGACTGCAAAGGCTCCTTTGAGTATGTCCACTAGCCCGACGATGACTCCGTACTTGATACCAAGCGTGGAAGTGATATTTGAGGCACCAGCGTTCCCTGATCCGTAATCGCGGATATCAATATTCCCAAACAGTCTCCCTACAATATAGGCTGACTGGATGCACCCAAATCCATATCCAACCAACATACTAATAACGATCTTGATAACCACAGTTATCCTCCTGGGATAGGCGGGCTTTGGACGCTTCCTAACACACTGGTCTTTAAGGATTACTAGTAACTTTGATCAACAGAACAAAACATGACGGTTTATTATCCCTGATCACATTTCGATTCTGGTTTATGCCATTCTCTTCCATCCTTCTGAATTAGCTCGTCTGCAGTAGCTGGTCCCCAACTGCCAGGGGAATAATCAGGGAAATCCTTGGGGATCTTCTTCTGCCAGGATCTAATCACCGGCATCAACACAGCCCAGGATCTTTCAACCTGGTCCGCCCGCATGAACAACGTAGCATCCCCGCGGATAACATCTGCCAACAGGGTCTGGTATGCCAGGGGCGAACGCTTATCAAAAGCCTCTCGGTAGGAAAAATGCATATCAACTGATTCCAGATTCAAAGGTGACCCTGGAGTTTTTGCCTGAAAACTAAAGAGGATACCTTCCTGGGGCTGGATATTCAAAATCAATTTGTTCGACTGCCAATTCCGGGCAGCAGATTTCGGAAAGGATTGGTGTGGAACGGGTTTGAATTGGATCACGACTTCTGAAACCCGACAACTCATACGCTTTCCAGACCGCAAGTAGAATGGTACATCCTGCCAGCGCCAATTATCAACGAATAATTTTAATGCCGCATAAGTCTCAGCTGAAGAATCTGGTTCCACCCCTGATTCCTGGCGATAAGCAGGTACATGCTCTCCATCCACCGTTCCAGAGTCATATTGTCCCCGCACAGCATAACTTTCAACCTGATCATCCGGGATCGGTCGCAGAGCCTCAAGAACATCTGCTTTTTTATTGCGGATCTCATCCGCGTCAAAGGACACCATTGGCTCCATGGCAATCATGGTCAGAATCTGCATTAAATGATTCTGGATCATATCCCTTAGAGCGCCTGCGCCCTCGTAATACGGTCCCCTGTGACCTACGCCAACCTGTTCTGCAACAGTGATCTGGACGTGATCAATATAGCGCCGGTCCCAGATTGGCTCGAACATGGCATTCGCGAACCGCAGCGCAAGGATATTTTGAACTGTTTCTTTCCCGAGATAATGGTCAATTCTATAGATCTGATTTTCATGAAAAACAGAGGTAAGAACTTCATTGAGAGCCAGCGCAGATTCCAGGTCATGGCCGAAAGGCTTTTCAACAACGATCCTGACCCCCTCCCTATCCTCCGCCAGGTCGGTTTTCCCAATGCCGTTGACCACCATCTCTACAATCCCCGGGGGAATGGCCAGATAGATTGCCAAAACTGCAGGAACCGACCACTCCTTCTCGTTTTCACTGGCTTTTTCCATCAAAGCTGTGTAAGTTGCGGGATCATCGAACTCACCCTGGAGGTATGACAGCTTAGAAGCAAAATCGGTCCATTCTTTCTCGTCCAACTCACCGCAATCGCTGAACCGCTCAACGCCATCCCTGATTCTGGCCCTAAAATCCTGGGAGGTTCTTTGCTTCCTACCTATCCCAATCACAGCCATCTTCTCTGGAAGCTGGCCGATAAGCTGCAAATCATAGAGAGCTGGAGCAAGTTTGCGCCATACCAGATCACCAGTGGCACCGAAAATAGCCAAGGTTGCTGGAGGCAGCTCTCCAGTTCCTCCAGGTGCCCTATCGTTCATGGTGTCCTCCAAACTCATAACGCATTGCGGACATCACCTTTGCTGCAAACTCACCTTCGTTGCGGGAACTGAATCGTGAGAACAGGGCACTGGTGATGACCGGCGCAGGAACCGATTCATCCACAGCTGCCAGCACCGTCCAACGGCCTTCGCCGGAATCAGAGACCCGTCCTTTGAAACCATCCAACTGCGGATCCTTGAGCAGAGCCGCTGCCGTTAAATCAAGCAGCCAGGAGCCAATCACACTGCCGCGGCGCCAGACTTCAGCAACTTCTTTCAGGTCAAAATCATACTGGTAGTATTCGGGGTGGCGCAGTGGAGATGTTTCCGCGTCCGCTTCTCTCCCCTCATGGCCCTCATCCGCATGCTGCAAGATATTCAAACCCTCAGCGATTGAGGCCATCATACCGTATTCAATCCCGTTATGTACCATTTTCACGAAATGCCCGGCCCCATGCGGTCCGCAGTGAAGATAACCTTGTTCTGAGGGAGAGTAATCCCCATCCCTTTCCGGCGTCCGCTCCAGGGAGCCTGGTCCAGGAGCTAGGGTAGAAAAAATCGGATCCAGGGCTTCAACTGATTCCTTATCACCCCCAATCATCAGGCAGTATCCTCGCTCCAAGCCCCAAACTCCGCCGCTTACGCCAACATCCAGGTAGTGGAGCCCTAATTTCTCCAATTCCTCTGCCCGGCGGATATCATCGTGATAATAAGAATTTCCGCCATCAATGATAATGTCACCAGGTTCCAGCAGAGGTACGATCCGCTCCAGCATGATATCCACAACTGCTGCCGGCAGCATCATCCAGATTGGTCTCGGAGGTTCCAGTTTATCCACCAGCTCTTGAAGGGAGTATGCGCCTATCGCCCCCTTCTTCTCCATCTCTGCCACAGGATCCTTATGGCGGTTAAAAACCACACAGTCATGTCCGGCGCGCAGTAAACGTAAAGCCATATTCGAGCCCATCCTGCCTAATCCCACTATCCCAATTGTATTTTGAAGCTCTGCCATATCTTTTTCCTTTCCACTATATCAATTATCAACTTTCAAACCAAATTCATTCAAGGCAGCTCTGGTAGCGGAGGGGGTTCTATGGACAATTCCATGGATTCCCATTTTCTGAGCTACATCGACGAACATGGGCCGGTCATCGAGGTAAACAACCTCTTCCGGTTTGACCTGAGCAACATCCAGAGCGATTCGATAGATATCCTCATCGGGTTTTCGATAGTGAACAAAACAGGACGAGATAAAGAAATCAATGAAATCCCGCAGGCGGAATTTGTCCACCCGGTACATCGTTAGCTCACGCCCTTCATTGCTAACCGCGGCAATCTCAAGATTATGCCGGTCCTTGATTGCTGATACCAGCTCGATCATTCCGGGGAATGCCTGTGATTGCTCGTACATGTAATCTGTAAACTGCTTGAGTGAGAAGGGTCGATCTTGATAGAAGACCACCCGGCCAAGATATTCCTCCAGACTGATTTTTCCTTCCTCGTAGGTATTGAACGTCAGGTGATGGCGTTCATCCATTTCTTGAAACTCCAAGCCAAAATGATCCGCGGCTCTAGAACGAGCCTTCCGATCCCATCCATTTGTAAGCAGCACTCCCCCTATATCAATAAAGAGAGTCGTGATCGTACCTGGTTCCTTCATCATTCTGAACTTCCTGATCTTGCCTAATGTACACGCGATTCAAGACACAATCCCTGCTTTTCCCTGAGGCACTACCAGTCAAGCAACCTAGCTTTTTGCACTTTTTTCAGGAAGGTCCCTGAGGTAGGCATCCATCGCACTGGCAGCTTTCCGACCAGCTGCTGTTGCGGTTACCACCAGATCAGCACCCCGCACATCATCTCCGGCCGCAAAAACGCCACCCATCGTTGCAACTCCGGTTTGTTCAGATTTCACTTTGAAAATACCCGGTTTGGTAGTTTCCAACTCCGGTGTCTTCGATGGAATCAGCTGGTCGCCCATATATCCAATTGCCAGCACTACAGTATCGGCATTCACCAAAAAATTCGATCCCTCAATGGGAATACGCAGGTGGTGAGGAGTCCGCTGCTCTGGTTGGTGAGAAGGTTTCGACATCATTCTCTGCATCTCAACCTGACTGACCTTTCCATCCTTATCTCCGATAAAACGAACAGGTGAAGCCAGCAATTCAATATGAACACCCTCTTCTTTGGCATGCTTGACATCAAGCTCCCGGGCCCTCATTTCTTTTTCAGTACCCCTGTAATAAAGAACCACGCTGCCGTTTGATATCCCATTCTGGACCTGGAGCCGCCTTGCGGTGCGGACACAATCAATCGATGTATCGCCACCACCAATGACAACCACGTTCTCGCCAATTTCGGGTAAACCTTTCAGGTTATCTGGAAGGTCTCCATCTGGTAAGTTGCCTCTCACCAGAAATTCCGTTGCCTGATATATTCCTTCTAAATCTTCACCTGGAAGCTTGATCCTGTGTCCGACCGGTACGCCGATTCCCAAGAATACAGCGTCATTTTCATCCAGCAGATCATCCACCTGAACATCCCTACCGACCCGGGTGTTGCAAATGAATTTGATCCCGATTTCCTTCATTTCCGTGATCTTGGCCTCCACCAGATCCTTATCCAATTTGAAATTCGGGATGCCGTAGTAAAGAAGCCCTCCTGGCTTTGGCCATTCCTCGTAAACTACCACCTGATGACCTTTCTTTGCCAGCTGTTCAGCTTCACTCAACGATGACACCAAACTATTTTTCTGCAAATTAATCAACAAATCAGTATTATCGTTGAAACAATAGAAATAACTTTTCACAGCGTGCCTTACTCGAAAAAATTATAACCAGTTTCAGTCATAAATGGTCTTAGGTGGCGACTTGTGGTGTTAGACTCTAATGCTATAACTAAGATGCAATCTGTGATTTTAGCAGTCATAATTGTTGTTGCTGCAGTAGCGGGAAGTTTAGCCTACATTATTTTAAGTGGACAGGAGCAAGGTGAAACGATCAAGATAGGAGTACTTGCAGATTTGGATGCCTTTGACGGAAAGAATATTTGGCAAGGTGCTGTGTTGGCTGCTGAACAGCTAAATGCAGAAGGCGGCATATTGGGAAAACAAGTTGAGGTTGTGGGAGAGGATACTGATATTTCAACTGGTGTAGATCCAGCAAAAATTAATGCAGCTTTAACCAGGCTTTTAACCTATCACAAAGTGGACTTCATTATTGGAATGGCAGCAGACCAAGGATTCATGGTGCAAGAAGTAATTGCTGAACACAAGACGATATTCTTTGAAGTTGCCACACCAGAAGATTCATACACACAACGTGTGGTGGACGATTATGATGCTTACAAATACTTCTTCAGAGTTGCTTTTAATGCAACATCAATTTTTCAGGGAATTACAGATGCCTTGTTGCTTTTGAGAGAGCAAACTGGCTTTAACAAAGTTGGCTACATTGGTGAAGATTTGAGTTGGGCTAAAGGAATTATGCAAGGGTTGGACTACGTTTTGCCTGGGCTCTACGGGTTTGACTTGGTCTACAAAGGAGCTTTCCCCCCAGGCACGTTTGATTTTTCAAGTTATTTTGCAACTGCTGAAACTGCAGGAGTGGAAATCATGGTTCCTCTTGCTCTTGATGGAGCAATACCTTTTGTAAAGGAGTATGGTGACCGTCAATCGCCTATGGTTATTTATGGTGGATGGCTTGGGGCAGGTGTAACAGATCCTGAAGGCTGGGAAATTACAGATGGAAAATGTGAATACATATCTGTTTCTTCATTTCCCACAGTTGCAGGTTTTCCTTTAACCAGCAAAACCATACCGGACAGGGAAGCATACATAAACAGATGGGGCGAAATTCCAACCAGCTTTGCAGCTAATGCTTATGATGTATTGCGTTATATACTGCCTGATGCGATTGAGAGAGCTGGA
>JARROG010000119.1:0-8000 GCA_037384185.1 Anaerolineales bacterium
TACTGCCAGGATGGAGAGCACCCGGAACCAAATTGGGGAAGTGCTGGGGCTGATATTCAGACGTGACAACTTATTAGCCCTGGTCATAGCTTTGCTGCTGATCGCTATCTTCATCACCACTGCAGCAGACGCACCGCGCTGGGTGTACCAGGGCTTCTAATGAGTATAGAATCCATCTTACTTTTGATCAGCCTCTCTCTCGTCCTCGGGCTACTGACGATCAAATGGGAACGATCCAATCTACTTATGGTGGCCAGCATCGTCTTGATGTATTGGCTGCAGCCGGAAACGAACTTGCGCTATCTTGGGTATTGGCTTCCCGGATTCAGCCTCTTCTTAATACTCTCCACCTGGGAACTCACGGCGGCACCTGATCTTCAGAAAAAATCTCAAACCTGGCATACTGTTCTAATCATTCTGGCATCGGTGATATCGGTCAGTATCATAGCGCGTGTTGACCGCCAACACATACTGGGGTTCAACAACGCTCCCTCGCTTTTGCGGTCGATCCCCATGCTGATCGCATTAATCGCTTCGCCAATCCTGCTAGCCTTCCTGAAGGGTGAGATAAGAATCAAGCTCTGGGGTGCATTTTCCCTCCTGATAATTCTCTTTGTCCTATTGAAAACTCCTTGGTTAACTGAAAAAGTCAGTTCGCTTTGGCGGTCCAGCGTTGGTCAAAATCCCAACCTCGCCAGCGCATCAGAAATTCAATGGCTTGGTTTTTCCTATATTGCATTCAGGCTGCTGCACATCATTCGCGATAAGCAAGCAGGCCGTTTGCCTGAAATTGAATTGAACGAATTTGTGGCTTACACTGTGTTTTTTCCATCGCTGGCGGCCGGTCCTATTGCCAGAATCGATCAGGTTCTGGAATCAATTAAACAACTCAAAGACAATTTTACGGATAACTTTTGGTCGGGAAGTCAGCGGATTCTTAGCGGACTGTTTAAAAAATTCGTGTTGGCAGACAGCCTGGCCATCTTTGCCCTGTCACCTCAAAACGCCCTCCAAACAACAGACAGTTTCGGAGCTTGGATTCTGCTCTACGCTTACTCGCTTCAGATTTACTTTGATTTTAGCGGTTACACCGATATTGCGGTCGGCTTGGGGATCTACTTGGGCATAAAGCTCCCAGAGAACTTCAATCGCCCTTATCTCAAACCNNNTTTAATCACCCAGATCTCTACCATGGTATTGGTTGGATTGTGGCACGGCATCACAGTAAACTTTGCCTTGTGGGGTTTTTGGCACGGAATAGGCTTGCTGATCCAAAATCGCTGGTCCACCTGGAGCAAGCAGCACTTATCTGTCCCGGGCCAAAACCCGTTAAGGCACAAGCTGTCCCAAGCTTTTGGTGTATTTTTAACTTTTAATTATGTAACCCTGGGATGGATCTGGTTTGTCTTGCCAACTCCCAACCTGGCTGGCGATTTCCTGTTTCAGCTGGTAGGAATCCGATGACGAAAGATAAAATAAATTTCCTGCGTCTGACTGTAAAAACAGCGATTATCATCGCCTTGATCTCTCTGGCAGTCATCCCCGCAGTTGGAAATTCAATCGGCAAGCTTAGCGTATACAATTCTATTATTCCAGGTCGGGCTCGCTTTCCTTACAGCGACGTACCCCAAAAAGCCTACAACGTCAGTGTTTATAATCTCGATGCTAACTTTGCATCTCATCGGGTATCCGCCGGAAAAAAGGCCGATCCAGATCAAGAGGTTCGGGTATTCCTGCTGGGAGACTCGGCTACCTGGGGTACTCTACTCAAGCCAGAAGAGACGCTATCAGGACAGCTGAACTCTTTAGGTTTGCATACTGTTGACGGTCGGCCTGTCAGATTCTTTAATCTCGGCTACCCAACCCTCTCGCTTACCAAAGACTTGATGATCCTGGATAGAGCTCTTGATTACCAGCCAGATCTAATCGTCTGGTTGCTAACGCTAGAATCATTTCCAAAAGACAAGCAGCTGTCGTCTCCGCTGGTTGAAAATAATATTCCAGCGATAGCAGGCCTTTATAGGACCTATCAGCTCCCTTCCCTGCGGGAAGTGGAGGCAATTCAAGGATCATCTTATTGGAAAAGCACACTATTCGGGCAGCGCCGCAACCTGGCAGATATCTACCGCCTCCAACTGGTGGGCGCGATGTGGGCTATTACCGGGATTGACCAATATTATCCTGCTGACTACGAACCGGCTGCCCGGGATCTAGAAGGGAATACCACCTTCCATGACTGGGAACAAGGAGAGCAGATCTCGAACAATCTGGCTCTTGACGTTCTTTTGGCCGGGAAAGATGCTGCAGGAGACATTCCTGTCCTCTTTATTAACGAACCTATACTGGTAAGTTCAGGGCGCAATAGCGACCTCCGGTATAACTTCTACTATCCCAGATGGGCATATGACCAATACCGCCAAATTTTGTCTGATCTGGCCTTCGCCAACAAGCTGAACTATCTTGATATGTGGGATATCATCCCAGAAGAGGAATTTACGAATACCGCAATTCATACCACACCTGCAGGCGCTCAACTCACCGCTAAAATGATAGCATCCTCAATCCTTGACCTGATCAACCCCTAGCACCTACCTCCTCAATATACTTCCACCGCTTTGGCTAAAATATCTCGAAAACTTACCTTAAAACCAAACAAGATATTCATTATCCCGCAGGATTTAATGGTAAGATGCCCCTGTCAGAAATCACTCTTCAGTACGCTGGCCCAGCCTTCTTTATGATTATAATAAGTGCTGGCTTCAACCTGACCCAAACAAGGAGAATCCACTGTGAAACAGAACAATTTCAGTAGCAGGCGTAAGGGGCTGATGACGATGGTGCTGCTCGTGATGATCGGTAGCACGCTAACAGCCTGTGGATCTGCCAGCTCTCCAGCAGATGCCGTGACCGGATACCTGGAAGCCCTGGCGGAAAACGATCAATCCGCAGCAGTGGCCAGTTCCTGCGCTGCCTGGGAAGAGCAGGCTCTGGCAGAAGGGGCTTCTTTCATCAATGTCAAAGTTAGCCTTGATAATCTGTCCTGCCAGGTTGTCGATGATACCGAAACGCAAGCAACTGTAACCTGCAGCGGAAAATATCAATTCAGCTATGACGCCGGTGAAGATCAGGAATTAGACCTCAGCGGTCGTCTGTTCTCTGTCATCAAGGAAAACGGCGAATGGCGGATGTGCGGGTACCAATGACAAAGTCATATTGGTAAATCAGGGATCAATGGGCTATCAGATGGTCAAAAGAATAACAATTACCACTTTCATTATCTTACTTGTATTCCTTTCCGGAGTTAGCTGCAGCAACCGAATTAGCTCCGATAATCAGGCGCTGAATTCGGATTCACAAGCAGGAAAGGCAAGGGCCAATCCAACAGTTACTGACGCTGGCCGCGATAGTTCCCCGGACGGACCAAGCCAGAGCGACCCAGGCTCCAGCGCTAACACGCCAATTTCCGATAGCCGCTTGAAGCCAGAGGATTGGCGGGATTGGCCAGTCATTCCAACTCTTTCTCCCGCAATGATCGAGATCTACCAGCAGGGTAAGGCATTAGGCAACCGAGAGGACGCCTTCTCCAAAGTAGGCGACTGCCAGATCATACCCGATGTCTTCCTCGGGCAGTTTGACAATCCTACCTTTATCCTCCCCGAAGACATGTCCGACCTCCAAGGAACGCTTGATAGATTTCGAGGATCTTTTGGACGGGAAGGCTATGCGCTCAAAGGCGGATTCGTCTTTCCAACTGTATTCTCCCCACTCCGGGCAGACAGTTCTGTTTGCGATCCAGGGGAAACTCCCTTTGAGTGCGAACTGCGTGTCAATAAACCTTCCTTCGTTCTTATCAGCATGGAATTTCGCTACGACGGCAGGACAGTAGAAACCCATGAAAGATATCTCCGACAGGCCGTAGAATATGCCCTATCCAGGGGTATCATCCCTATAGTTGCTACCAAGGCGGATAATTTTGAAGGGGATCACAGCCTGAATCTGACCACTGCAAAAATTGCCTACGAGTACGACATACCTCTCTGGAACTACTGGCGAGCTGTCCAGCATCTGCCAAATCACGGAATTGACTGGGACCGGGACAGCTATGGTTTCCATGTCACGCCCGCTGCCTGGTGGGAACGCAGCGAAACATTTTTACGAGTGCTCGATTCACTTACCAAGGATATCCAAAACAGTACCACAAAAGACCAGACAAGTTCCGCCACAGAAACGCCACCACCGGATGACGAGGCCTCCCCAGAGGCTGCAATCATACCCAGCGGTCAGGATACTGCCGCTGTGGATCTCGTTGAGGATTGGGGGAAAAGCAGATTGGTTTTCGATATCAAGCGGCGGGCTTTTGGAGACAGCAATTACCTGGGAATATTTAGCATTGACCTTATTACCTATGAAATTGAACAGATCAGCGCAGCCGGATCAAGATTATTAGGTGTATCCCCAGATTACCGGTATTTGCTTACCAGCAGTGATACGTCTCTTTTCACAATGCAATTGTCGGACAAAGCCACTCAGGTTATCAGCGATAACTTGTTTTCCGTTTCTTCAGCGGCTGCTGCCTGGGATTTATCCAGCAATGACGTTTATTATCTAGCCTCCACGGGGCAAGGATCGAAACTATATCGTTACCAGCTATCCTCTGGCACTCAGGAATCCCTTGCAGAGAATGATCCAGTCGCAATTCTCTATGCTGATAACGGGATTATTGTTTGGGGAGAAGGTACCTGCAGCGCCTTCGGCGATTGTAAAATCGAATTCCTACACTGGATGGACAGCGCTGGGGTAGAGTTTGCGAGAAAGGCAGTCGGGGATATGATTTTACTTCCCTGCCAAACCGATCAAGACTTTGTCTACGCAGTCAGAGATGAGAATGAAGGTCTAAGTTTCCACATTCAATCATTAGACACTTCTAAAGAACGCGTATTCTGGTCGCTGAACACTGAATACGCCGATTGTGCCTGGGCGCCAGATAACAATGATATCGCCGTTACCCTGATAGATAGAGGTTGGTATTCGGGAGAGCTGTACGGGTACCATTTTCAACTCCTCCATACTGACGACAACAGCGTCAGCGATATGTCATTCCTCAAGGATCTCACTGACCAGCTGAGCTGGTCGCCAGATGGCCGCTACATCGCCTCAACGGGAACAGTCGACAACGATCAGATCTACGAGATTGATCTCACAATTTTGGATCTGGAAAACATGAAAGCTACGACCATAAACCAACTCAAGGACTTCCAATCAGAGAATTTCACAGCGATTGACCAATTGTATTGGCTGCCCTGAGCAGACCTATTGAGAAAATAAATATCTATTCATCGAGGGAACAGAATGTCTACAGAAATTACCAATGAATTGGCAGCGTTCATCGCAGAGGAAATCCTCAGTCAGCCGGGAAGAAGGATAGACCCAGAGGAAAATCTAATTACTAGCGGATTGATTGACTCACTAAGCCTGGTGGATATTGCTCTTTTTGTCGAGGAGCAATACCGGGTTTTAATCGATGATACAAAGCTGAATGCCGATACATTCGATTCGCTAAAAGAGTTAACCAGTCTAATCAATTCTCGTCAGCATGAATAGGACTTTTCCCTCAGAACTGATCCGGCTGACTCGGGAACAGCCAGAACAACCCAGTATTTACTTTTTAGAAGCAGGGCTAGAAGATCGTGTCGTTACCTATCAAGAGCTGTTTCAAAAATCTACCAGCGTAGCAGCCCACCTCAGAAAGGCAGGCATTAACTCTGGCGATGTGGTGGTCTTGCTCATTGACTATAGATTTGATTTGTTGACTTCATTCTGGGGCTGCGTACTGCAAGGTGCTATCCCCTCTATCCTTCCATTTCTAACTGAAAAACTCAACCCCGACAGGTATCAGGCAGATCTCAGATCGCTGATCTCGGTTACCCGGCCAGCCGCCATCATCACCTTCCGGGATTTTGAAGACATAGTAGAGGATGCAGTCCAACCGGACAGCTCTGTGCAGGCGATCCTCTATCTGGAAGACTTCGGATTAGACAGCGATGAAGACGCTCTACCCGATTTCAGCCTTGTTTCGGAACATATCCAGGATCCCGAACGTATTGTTCTATTGCAGCATTCTTCGGGAACGACCGGCCTGCAAAAAGGAGTTGCCTTATCTCACGGAGCGGTCTTTAATCAGCTGGACGCGCTCAGCTCCGTTCTCAATCTCGATCCGGCTCTCGATGTTGTCGTCTCCTGGCTTCCCCTTTATCACGACATGGGACTGATAGCTGGATTCATCATGCCCATACTCTCTGGGATTCCCTTGGTTTTGATGTCTCCCTTTGATTGGGTGCGCGCTCCCTACCGCTTATTTGAAGCGGTAAGCAAATACAAGGGAACCCTGACCTGGCTCCCAAATTTCGCCTATAATTTCTGCGCCAGGAAAGTTCGCAACAGGCAGTTGGAAGGTATTGACCTCTCAAGCTGGCGGGCAGTTATCAACTGCTCAGAACCCGTCCGCTGGGAGAGTCACCAGGCCTTTTACGAGAGATACAATGAATTCGGTCTGGCACAGGAAGCACTGCAGACATCCTATGCCATGGCAGAAAATACTTTCGGCGTTACCCAGAGCAAACTTGGGAGTCAACCGAGACTGCAGCATATCGATCCTGAGTCCTATCAACATCATAACCAAATCCAACTCGCTTCAGAAGGAAAGCCTTTCTTGACCATGATGTCCTCTGGAGTACCTTTACCCAATACTCGCATCAGAATTCAGGACCAGGCGGGAATTACTCTTCCTGAGAATAAAATCGGGGAAATTGCTCTCCAAAGCAAATCAATGTTAAGCGAATATTACCGCCGTCCGGAAGTGACAGAGAAATCATTCCAGGATGGCTGGTTCATGACAGGTGATTATGGCTACATCTCTGATGGTGAGTTATTTGTTACCGGAAGGAAAAAAGATCTGATCATCGTTGGCGGAAAGAATATATACCCCGGAGATCTGGAAGAATTAGTTTACGAAGTACCAGGAGTACATCCAGGGAGGGCTGTCGTAGAGGAAGGAAATCGGCAACAGCTGGCAGATCGCATTCGAAGGTATGTCACTCAAAATTCCCCGGTTTCGCTCCGATTCGTCCAAATTGTCGATCCAAAGGGGATTCTAAAAACGTCCAGCGGGAAAATTTCCCGGAGCGCTAATAAAGAAAAATATCTTTCTCAGGTAAAGTTGAACTGAGATTCAAATGCGCAGAATACCAATGCCAAGAACGATCTGACAACAAGATTGGAAGATTTCCTGGAAGCAGACTAAAGCCTGCTCGCAATAAACTATCAATCTTTCCTGTCAAAAAAATGGAACTCCACCCTTCAGGAAATCTGGATAGAAATTAGACTATAAAAGCACAAAAGAACAATACGCTAATCACTGCCCGAGACACTGGAGAATATGGCGCATCTAAATATTAAATCGGATATTCATGATATCCCCATCCTGGACAACGTACTCCTTCCCCTCCAAGCGCAATTTCCCCATTTGCCTGGCTTCCGCTAGAGATCCGGCCTCTATCAAGTCCTGATAAGCTACGACCTCAGCCCGGATGAATCCCCGCGCGAGATCGCTATGAATCACACCAGCTGCTTCCACAGCGTTGGCACCGCGAGCGATTGTCCAGGCCCTTACTTCATCCTCGCCCACAGTAAAGAATGATTGCAGACCCAGGAGCTGATAACTTTTACGGATCATGCGATTCAAGCCGGGTTCACTGATCCCATATTCACTAAGGAAAAGATCAGCGTCAGCATGTGAGAGCTGTGAGATTTCCATTTCCAGGGCACCTCGCAGACAAACCACCTGGAGATGATCGCTTTCCTCAAAGGGATAATCCTCGGGGTTCTCACTGCCATTATCTCCCACATTGAGGGCAACCAGAACGGGTTTCGCTGTTATGAATTGGAATCCTCTCAGCAGCTTAGCTTCCTCCTGTCCTAATTGCATTTCCCTGATCGGCTTC
>JARROG010000120.1:0-5696 GCA_037384185.1 Anaerolineales bacterium
CGCGAACGAGGCCGCCACCACCAGCCTCTATGTGGCGCTGAGTTCCGCCGGGGCGCTCGCGGCCCTGGACCGGATCTCTGCCCTCCGGGAATGGGACTCCGATGATGACTGCCCCGCTTTCGCTCAGCAGGCGGGTATGAATGCCAGGGGAGACGTTGGTGGTTTGGCTGTATGGATCAGGGGATGTGGAAGGCAGTTGGGATCCTTCCAGCGCCAGCGCAGTCAGCTGAGCCTGGTTGAGCAGGTTGTCGCGCTGAGTGGTCAGGTACAGATTTCCTGCCGCGGTCCACACCAGTGTGCCAGCCAGGACCATGCTGATCAGCGTCACCAGCAGGTGGCTAAATGTGAGGCGAAGGCGGAGAGTTGTTTTCATTCAGTCACCGGACCAGCTTGTAACCAATCCCCCTGATGGTCTCGATAAAAACTGTACCTGGAAGAATAGTGTGCAGCTTTCTGCGCAGCCTTTTGACCGCACTGTCCACTGCCCGGGTCTCTCCTACAAAGTCATAGCCCCAGGCCTGGCTGAGCATTTGTTCCCGAGAAAGCACCTGACCCCGATGAAGGACCAGGTATTGGAGAAGATCGAATTCCAGCCGGGTCAGGGAGAGCTCCCTGCCGTCCAGGAGGGCAGTTCGTCCGGTCTCATCCAGTTCGAGCCCATAAGGTCCAGATAGATATTGGGAATTGCCGTCGATCTCTGGAGAGCGATTTCTTCTCAGCACGGCCTTGATGCGGGCCAGAAGTTCCCTCATTGAGAACGGTTTACTGAGGTAATCGTCGGCTCCCAGTTCCAGGCCGATGATCCGGTCGGTCTCCTCGCCCCGGGCGGTGACCATGATGATGGGCACCTGGCTGGTTCGGCGCAGCTCCCGGCAGACCTCCAGTCCATCGATCTTCGGCAGCATCAGATCCAGCAGGATCAGATCGGGGCGTTCTCCCCGGGTAATATTCAGGGCAGCTTCTCCGTCATGAGCTACCAGCACCTGATAATGGGCTTTTTCCAGATTGTATTGGATCAACTCCGTTACTGGAACTTCATCATCTACAACCAGGATTTTTAATGGCATAAAAACAGCATAACATAGTTTTGTGTCAGAAATGTGTCAGTGTGCAAGGCTAGCGGATTCCAGGAATTCCCATCATATAGCTGACTGATCCTAAAAGGCTGCTTTTATTCTTCATTGCAGTTTGCATACAGGAGTACTTTATAATGGTTGCTATGCAGGAACCCCCGAGAGAGAAACCGAACGAGATCAGAAAGTTTCAGATCAGGATCACTGCCAGGGGTTTGGTGAAAGCTATTGGGATTTATTCCATCCTGGTGATGGCCCTGATCTCGACCCTCAATCTGGTTTCAGACGCCGGGCCGGATCAAAAAGCGATCATCATCATGGCCCTGGGGCTGATCCTGATCTGGATTGTCATCATCGGCGGTCTGATGGTGCGCTTCAAGGATCCGATCAGGGGGCTGGTGCTGGGGATTCCCCTGCCCTGGTGGTTGAAATTCCCTCTGTTCTGTACAATCCTGGCGCTGCTGGAAGAAGGAGTAACCGTGACCATGACCAATCTGGCCCCGCTTTTCGGGTCTCAGGTTGGAAGGGCATTTATCACGGCTTCCGCTAACTACCTGCATACAGTGCTCTTTCACAGCGTAATTGTATTCATTCCCATGTTCCTGGTCTGGACAGTTTTGCTGCACTTCTTTGAGTTACCTCCCCTCCATGTTTTCCTGCTGTTCGGTCTGACTGGCTCGATCGCTGAGATGAGCATGAGCCCGACCAACATCCTGGCCGGCTTCTGGTTTTTTGTGTACGGGTTGATGATCTACCTGCCTGCCTACTGCCTCCCTGGTGAGCGGTCTGCCGGCCAGCCCAAGTGGTGGGCTTATCCGCTGGCTGTGACCGCCCCGCTGCTCTCTCCTATCCTGCTGCTGCCTGTTACTCCACTGCTCCGCTATCTCTGGCAGGTGATGGATCCGACCTTTTTTGTGGACTCAGCCTGGGATTGAGAGAACAACCCCGCTCCAATGATCATCCATGGGTGTTAGGTCTTTCTAGTAGTTATTCCATCAGCAAGTTAAACAGAACTGGAGTCGGGGTATACTTTGATATGGTAATCCGTTCCACGCCGGGAGAAGGAATCACTGATGCCTGTGATCGATAGCGAAGGGTTGGATATTTATTATGAGGAGTTCGGTCAGGGTCGACCTTTGCTGTTGATCCACGGCCTGGGATCCAGCTCCAGAGATTGGGAGCTCCAGATCCCGGAGTTCGAACGGCATTTTCGAGTGATTGCGATGGATCTGCGCGGCCACGGCCGCTCCGATAAACCACCGGGGCCCTACAGCATGCGCCAATTCGCGGGGGATGCAGTTCAGGTTCTCAGAGCTGTGGGTGTCGCCCCGGCCCATGTGCTGGGCATTTCCCTGGGAGGTATGGTAGCTTTTCAGCTGGCCCTTGATCATCCTGATCTATTAGATAAATTGGTAATTGTTAACAGCGTTCCTGAGCTGCGACCTCGCAATCTGGCAGATCGGATCGCCTTCTGGCAGCGCCTGCTGATCATTCGCTTGAGCGGTATGGAGAAAATGGGAGAGGTGTTGGCTGAACGATTTCTTCCTCACCCGGAGCAGAAGGCGCTTCGTGAGATTTTTATCCGCCGTTGGTCTGAGAACGATAAAGCGGCCTACCTGGCTTTCCTGAAATCCGCCGTCGGATGGAGTGTCCGGGAGAGGCTGAGTGAGATCAAGGCTCCAACCCTGGTGATCGGTGCCGAAGAAGATTATTTTCCCACTGCGCTGAAGCGAGATTATACGGGCTTGATGCCAAAGGCTGCACTGGTTGTTATCCCGGACAGCCGCCATGCCCTGCCTGCAGAAAAGCCAGCGGAATTCAACCGGTTAGTGTTGGATTTCCTGGCCAGCAGGGCCACAGCTGGTTCTTGAAGATAAATCCCTTAATGACCTGAACAAATGTTGGGCAGCGGCAACTTTATTTGAAGGCCTGGAGCTGATCAGGTTGGCTCGAGGTTCATGTTCCCCTGCTTTCCCTCTGCTTCCAAGATAGGACATTCGTCATGAATTTGGCTGTTGACAGCAGGCAATTTTGTATATATGATTAAGACATAGGACGTCCAACCTCTTAATGTTTTCATCTCTACCTTGAAAATTTACTGCAAAGGACCGGTATGGCCATATCCACTGATTCGCGTTTGCAGCAGGTGAAAGCATATATGCTCAGCTATATCACCCAGAACAAGCTCAAAAGAAATGACCAGCTGCCATCCGAGGCTGCCATTTCCAAGGAGCTGGGTGTCAGCCGCAACACCCTGCGTGAAGCCTATATTTCCCTTGAAAATGAAGGAATCATCGTCAGGCGTCACGGCATAGGAACCTTCGTCGCCAATCCCCCTCTCATTCAGGATTCTCTGAATGACTTTTCCCCCTTTGCACAGATCATTCAGAATGTGGGATACACGCCCAATTTTAAGACTTTAGCCATTGAAATGGTTTCTCCTCCGCCAGAAGTTAAAGATGTCTTAAATTGGAAGGAAACGAGCAGGTGCGCAAAATCAGCCGGCTGGTCTATGCTGATCAGAAACCTGTTATCTACGTGGAAGATCACCTTCCACCCGATGTTGACAGCCAGGTTGACTCCTGGAAGGATTTCAAGGGCAACATGGTGGAAGTGTTGGTCGCCGCCTTGGCAACACCACTACACCAGATCCAGTCTTATATTCGAGCAGGATCCTTGCCTGCCGGGATCAGCCAATACCTCGACCTTCCTGAGGAAATACCTGTCCTTAGTGTCAGATCTACCATATTTAATAAAGAGAATCGCCCGGTAACCTTCAGCAGGCTTTGGTTCAACTCAGACGTGATCGAATTGAATATAGTTCGCATGATATGAGATTTCAGTATCATTATCCACACTAGAAAGGAGAAGAATATGAAGCGCAAGACTCTATACCAATTATTTGCGGTGACCCTGATCTTGGGCTTGCTGGCTGGCGCCTGTGCGCCCGCGGCAGCGCCAACTCAGGAAGAACCCGCAGCTCCTCAAGAGGCTGCTCCAACTGAAGAATCTGCAGCGCCCACTGAGGAAGCGGCTGCCGAGCCAGCCATGGAGCCGGTCACCTTCCAGGTGTTTTACCCGGTGGCCGTGGATGCACCGATTGCTGACATTTTGAATGGCTACATCGAGGATTTTGAGGCTGAATATCCCTATATCACCGTAGAGCCTGTTTTCTCCGGTGGTTATTCCGACGTGCAGACCGCTATCCAGACCACGATCGATGGCGGCGGTGAACCGCCAGCTCTGGGGGTTATGCTTGCAACGGCCCTTTACGATCTGATCAATGCGGATTACATTGCACCCCTGGATGGTTACATCTCCTCAATGGACAATGGTGATGAATTTGTGGCAGATTTCCTGCCGGCCTTCCTGGATAACTCCTACTATGATGGTCAGCTTTGGAGCATCCCCTTCCAGCGCAGCGCCGTGGTGTTGTACTATAACGCTGATATGTTTGACGCTGCTGGCCTGGAACCCCCCACAAGCTGGCAATCCTGGGCGGAAGATGCCCAGGCTCTGACTGTGAAAGATGGGGATACGACCAACTGGGGACTGCATTTCTCCTCTGATTGGCCCTATTGGCTCTTCCAGCCTCTGGCGATCGGCAACGGCCAGAACATCTTCACGGATGACTGCACTGTCAATTTTGACGATCCTGCGGTCATCGAAGCAGTCCAGTTCTATATTGACCTGTCAGAGAAATATGGTGCCATGCCCGCAGGCGTCCAGGCCAGCTGGGCTACTGACCCGACAGATCTGGCCAGTGGAGCGACGGCCATGATTGCCCACTCTTCCGGGAGTTTAGCAGGGCTGCTGGACCAGGTTGACTTTACCTTGGGTGTGATGCCCTATCCTGGAAAGGAAGAGGGCACCTATGCCAGTGTGCCTGGCGGTGGAAACTTCTACATCATGAAAGGTGCGCCCCAGGAACAGCAGGATGCAGCCTGGAAATTTGTAGAATTCATCTCCCGGCCGGAATATGTGGCTGACTACAGCATCAACACCGGCTATATTGCCAGCCGTGCCAGTGCCTACGATACGGATGCAATGAAGGCTTATGTGGCTGAGGTTCCGCAGGCATTGGATACCCGAGACGCACTGTCTTACGCAGGCGCCGAACTGGCAATCCAGAACCTGGGTCAGGTACGTGGTATTTTCCACGACTATATCCAGCGAGCGTTCAATGGCGAGATGTCCGCAGCGGATGCCATGACTGCTGCCCAAACCGAAGCAGAAGCTGCCCTGGTGGACTACTGCCCTTAGGTATGTTTGACCTGTAAATGATTTATAATGGGGTGACCGGGGGAAAATCAGGTCACCCCATTAATCAAGGAGCCGGCCTTGATCAGGAATACTGACCGTAAAAGGTTCATACCCCTGCCTTATCTGCTGATATTGCCAACAGCGGTTTTTGTGGCCTTGTTCACCGCCTGGCCGGTGATCCTCTCCGTGTATCAGAGTTTTTTCCTGCAGCGGATGAATATTGCCCGCTTCCGGGAGCCCACTTTCATCGGCTTCGGCAATTATCTAACCCTTTTCTCTGACCCCTACTTTATCCAGGTCATCAAGAACACCCTTGTGTATGTCCTGGGGACAGTGCCGGTCAGTATCCTGTTGGGCTTT